>JBJMLW010000517.1:0-3186 GCA_045805105.1 Flavisolibacter sp.
CCAGTGATAATTACACGGTTGGCAACTTTCAATCTTTCTGCCTCTTTCAGGATCTTTGCAACATAATCTTCATGTGGAAAACCTGCAATAACAAGGTAAAAGTTGTTATCTGGTAATAGTCTTGTAAGAACATGAAAATTCTTTTTGTGATGGATTTCTCCAATAGTGAATAAAAAGGGAGCCTTTACCTTGATCGATGATTCAAGAAGCATATCTGTTTTCAGGAAATTGCAACCATTATATATAACAGAATAAGGTTTGTTACCGATCTCTACATATTTTAAAGCGTCATTTTTTACAAATTCAGAGATGAAGACCAAATGATCATATTTATTTATAATACGCTTTAGTTTTTGAACCCTTACATTGATCTTTTCATTTTCACTACCAGGCCCATGTAGAAAGTTTAAGTCATGAATTGTGAAAACTTTTCTTAACCGCTTATCCCGAGCATGGTATAAAGAATTCTGGTAATTGCAGTGCCAAATGCTGTACTTATTGACATTTGGAAATATGAATTTGTCCAGGCCTTTCTGGAAAATAAAGTCATTGGACTTCAGATATTTCGCCCGATTCTTTCTAACATAAATTGTAATATGTTCCTGTGCCGGATCAAAGTTGTTTAATAAAGCATTACCCAATTGCATGCAGTAATGAAAAAGCCCTGTATTTAAATGTCTCAAACGGTCGCAGTCGAAAAGAATATAATGCGGATTTGCAGCTGTCATTGAGTAACTTATTAGCCAGATGTTTTGTCAGGCTTAAGGCTGTAAATAGAAAAAAGAAAAGAAGAGCCAGCAACAGCATAAATATGTAATTGTCAAGACAGGAGGTTATCATTTGGAGAATGATCAAATTGGCATTAAAAGGTTGCCTCAAATCTAAAATCCCTCATACAGTTTCTCTGCCAACTTTTCAAACTGGGGCTGATAACAAAAATCGAAACCATATGCGCCTTCAACGATCACATTAGGGGATATGTGATAAACTTCCAGCAGGCGTTTGCATTTCAGGGCTTCTGCAAGGGAAAAAGGGAATGACTGGTTGCCTATGAAAAATCGGCTGCCATTGATCACGGAGGCCAGCTCCAGAAAGTCTTTTACAGGATAATATTCTATGGTCGGGATCATCTTCCTCATTTCCTCGAGTTCATTTTGAAGACCCACGAAGACCGTTCTCGGATAGCGTTTTAGAAAGCTGTAATCAATACCGGGTGCATGATACCGGTGACTGCGGGCAATGACAATGGCATCTTTAAAATGATCATTGGGTGTAACATGCAGCCACGGCTTACCAAGATCGGAACTGATGCCGAAAGCCAGAAAGTACCAGCGGGCAATACTATGCATGCGGTAATTGAACGGATATTGTCTGAAAATATCCATATCAAAATCAACCTGTTGATCCTTATAGGTATCGCATGACTGAATATACGGCTGTTCTAAAAGGAGTGGTTGCAGCATAGATACCATCTGCTCATTCAGCATAACGTTGCCAAGCGGATGGTACATTTTACCAAGTCTGGGCTGATTTAAATTCAGATGTAAATGAATGTTTCTTCCTTCTGCCAATGTTTTGATTGCAGGCAGCGAATAAATAATATCACCTGCATTCCCGCTATGCCTGAAGTGTACATCCGATTTTGATGAGATGTCTGTTCTGACAGACTGGTTGGAAACCGGTTGAAGCGCACTGAGGAATTTATAGTTCTTATAAGCTTCAGTACTTTTCATCTTCAGAAGGATTTGCTGGAGCTTATTGAGTTTTCTAAATTCCATAAATTGCTGTACTTATTCTCTAAAAGTAACTACTTGCAAGAATACATTTATTTTCGTCGCGAAACGTAACAGGGTCTTGCTTATCGTTTAAGTTATCAAATTGATCGATAAAAAAACTCAGTTTAAAATTTTCCATGATCAAATGAGTGAAAGGGACAAACTTCCGCTGATATCCGTTGTAATGACTACCTATAATGGAGAAAAGTTTCTGGAGCAACAACTGGATTCGGTTCTTCAGCAAACTTATCCGAATATAGAACTGATTGTGATTGACGATAGAAGCACTGATAGTACATATGAGATATTGAGCCGGTATGCAGAACGGTATCCCAAAATGAAGCTGTATGAGAATGAAGTTAACCTCGGATTTATTAAAAATTTTGAAAGAGGTTGTGGTCTTGCCAATGGGGAGTGGATCGCGCTTTGTGATCAGGATGACTACTGGCACCCCGATAAATTGTCAAAGATGGCTGCAGCCATTGGCAATGCTCCTATGATCTATTGCAACTCCCTTCTTTGCAATGAAAATATGGAAAGTATCGGAGTATATATATCTGAAAGAGCAGTGTTTCAGCCTATAAAAAGTCCGCTGCAACAGGCTGTTTTTTGCCGCATTTATGGGCATGCTTCACTTATTACAAAAGCATTGACAAGAAAGGCTACACCCTTTCTGGATGCGATACCGCACGACTGGTGGCTTTCTTTTGTGGCAACCCTGCATGGAGAGATCAGGTACCTGGATGAACCTTTAGTACATTATCGTCAGCATGCTTCTAATTTGTATGGTGCTGTTGGTGGTAAAAGAAGAAAAAAAAGCAAGGAGCAAAAATGGCAGGAAAAGATGAAGGAGATCAAAAAGATCAGAACCCGTATTCATGCCTTTTACAATATCTGTCCTGAACACCTGCAAAAAGAAAAAGCAGTACTGAAGGCGCTGATGAAGAGTTATAGCAGTTTCTCGTTCACCAACAACATCCGCCGCATGCTGCTCTTTTTCCGCTATGAACAGCAGCTCCTTTTTGTAAAAAAACGTTCTGCCTTTCGCAAATGGCTTTTCTGTTTGAAGATGTTTGTGATGATTAAGTAGATAGAACCGGGATTTGGGGGGATTAGTGGATTTAAGAGAGAAGCACCGGTATGGAGGTTCATCATTTCCTATGTATGAAGGTTGGCAGCTTGAAAGACAAGGAATGTATTTTTTGATGTCTGATGTGCTGATCTCTGATTTGTAGGAAAATGAATTGATTGAATAAATTGGAATCATTTAATATAAAAAGCCACCAGTACAACACTGGTGGCTTTTATCTTTTATAAGTATAACATAAATAGCTTTAAGTATAGAAGGAACTATCCTAATTCCTAATATCCTAATTCCAATAACCCCTGACATTCAAGCTGCCGACCTTCA
>JBJMLW010000518.1:0-4819 GCA_045805105.1 Flavisolibacter sp.
AAAATGAACTGTCCTAAATTTTAACGCTCCTGTCCCCAGAAGGAACTTAGGTCAATGTTCGGCCCCCTGTCCCCCGAAGGGGGAACTTAGGTCAATATTTCATTTCCACTTGTAAAAGTTCCTTATTCAATTGTTCTATTATTTCTTTTATTGTTCCTTGTTCTAATGTTCCTTGTTCTATTGTTCAATTCTTCATCTCCGTATTTGCCGGTGGCAAATAGTTACAGACATTCATCTTTTCAACCAGATTTGCCGGTGGCAAATCGAAACGACCATGAATATTGATCATTGAACATTGTATATTGACCATTCAAATTCGTTATTCGTTATTCGTTATTCGATATTCGTTATTTGTTATTACTTTCTCTTCCCGCTCACATACCTATTCCCCTTAACATAAAACCTATAATGCCATTCGGCATGTTCTCCTGCATAATCAACACCTACACGTGGTGATGCAATGATTTGTGATGGCTTTAATTTATATCCATCATCCACAACATAAATTTCATTTCCATCAAGGCGGAATCCACATTGAGTCGTATGAAATCCAAATGCTTTTCCAACATTTCCAGGACCCCGTGTTAATGTTTCATCCAATTTTTTCTTTCCTGTTCTTTCAAGCATAAGATCTATCCCTTCCATTGGTTCAACTGCCCTGATGAGAATTGCATGAGGTATGCCTTCAACATTGGTTACAATGTTAAACATCTGGTGAATGCCATAACACAGATAAACATATGCAGTTCCGCCTTGTTTGAATATGACATCTGTTCTTGCAGTGCGGCCTTTTGATGCATGCGAAGCCCTGTCTGATTCACCTTCATATGCCTCTGTTTCTACAATTCTCCCAGTTGTTCGCTCATCATCCCACTGTGTCACCAAAACTTTACCCAATAATTCACGCGCAATTTTTACAACATCATTACGGAGATAAAAAGATAAGGGAAGCTTCATGTTGTTTACCGGGTTCTGTTACTTGGTACTGATTGTTATTGGTTACTGGTTATGTTATTAAAACAAATATGATGCAAATTTCATTCAGTCTTTTTATTGCCATTCTGAATATGCATTTCTGTACACGAAGCTCGAAGCTCGCAGCTTGCAACTTGTCTTTTCCACCTCGCAGCTTCTGCGTTTCACGTTTGACGTTTCACGTTTCACGTTATATTTACCTTCAAATCTACTTTTTGCTCAAAGAAATTATTATAGCCATTCAATCATATGCAGAGGCGCACAGGTTCATTAAAACCCACCGGTTGTGGAAATGGATCCTGATTCCCGGAATTATTTACACTTTTCTGTTTGTTATCGGCATTTATTTCTTTGTATTGTCTTCCAACAATGCTGTTGGATGGATCAGCAAACAGATTGGTATTGAAATCTGGCTGCAGAAGCAAAGAAGTGAATGGCTGAGTTTTTTATTTGTGATGGTTGGAATGATGCTCAGGCTCATTCTTGTACTATTTTACTTTTCACTTTTTAAATTCCTTTTCCTCATTATTGGTTCACCGGTTTTTGCATACCTGAGTGAAAAAACAGCCAGCATCATTGAAGGAAAAGATTTCCCATTCAGTTTTAGACAGCTGATGAAAGATGCCTGGCGGGGAATAAAGCTGGCGGTTCGTAATTCAGTGTGGCAGACAGTATATATGATCCTGTTGTTTTTTCTTTCACTGATACCTGTTTTCGGATGGGTGACACCTTTGATTGCCCTGTTCATTGAATGCTATTATTACGGATTTTCTATGGTTGATTATAGTTGCGAACGAAATAATCTGAATCCCTCAGCATCTATTGAATTTATTGGAAAGCACAGGGGACTTGCAATAGGTAATGGTTTGATATTTTATCTGATGCATGGACTTGTGATTATCGGATGGGTGGCAGCTCCTGCTTATGCAGTTGTAGCTGCTACATTGAGTTTACATCGTATAAAAACGAGCTGATGGCAGGAACAGTTTATCTTATCCCAACCATTCTCACAGAGAATACAACTCATGTTCTTCCCCTATACATCACGGAAACGATTAAAAAGTGTTCAGTGTTTTTTGTTGAAGAAGAACGAACCACACGCAGGTTTTTTAAAAGCATATGGAAGGAAATGGTGATCGACAATTATGAATGGTTTTCAATGAAACAGGCAGATGATGATACCGCAGCAAGTTTTCGGAAATGCATCAGGGAATCTAAAACGATAGGTATTGTCAGCGAAGCAGGTTGCCCGGGTATCGCAGATCCGGGTCAGCAGCTTGTTGACATTGCACACCAACTAAATATTGTTGTTCATCCGCTTGTAGGTCCCAATTCCATTCTTCTAGCTCTGATGGCAAGCGGTATGAACGGACAGCAATTCCGCTTTTCCGGTTATCTGCCGGTTGATTCGATACAAAGAACCCGTACTATTAAAGAATTAGAAAGCGAATCGAAGCAAAAGAATTGTACACAGATTTTTATTGAAACACCTTATCGTAATAACCAGTTACTGGAAGCGATTTTAAAAACATGTCTTCCGCAAACAAAAATTTGTATCGCTGTTGATCTGACTGGTTCAACAGAAATGATTAAAACAAAAACGGTAAAGGAGTGGAAAAAAGATTTACCCCAACTCCATAAACGCCCTGCAATTTTTCTTTTGTATGCTAACTATTAACCATCGTCCATCGTCCATCGTCCATGGGCCATGGTCTATGGTCCATGGTCTATGGTCTATAAACCATACTTATCAACCAGGTAAATAAATGCTGCAATATTCACCGCACCCAATTCCAGTTCCCGCTTGTTTACATTTTCAAATACATCATTCCTTGCATGATGGTAATCGAAGTAACGTTGCGAGTCGGGCATCAGGCTGCCCAGAGGCGTATTCTGGGTACGTCCAAGCGGACCGATGTCTGAGCCACCTCCGCCACGAACTATTTCACATCCGCCATACGGACAAAGCAAAGGCTGCCATTTTGAAACTTTCTGATATTGTTCTTCAGACCCGGAAAACCCGATACCCCTTGGAGTAAAACCGCCTTCATCACTTTCAAGAGCAAAAATGTGCTTCTCTCCGTTTGTTGTTGCTGCTTCCGCATATTTGTTTCCGCCACGCAATCCATTTTCTTCATTGGCAAATAAAACAAAGCGTATGGTATGTTTTGGTCTGTAACCTAAGGCTTTAAAAACACGCAAAACTTCAATTGTCTGCACCACACCTGCACCATCATCATGTGCACCTTCTGCAGGATCCCAACTGTCGAGGTGTCCGCCCAGCGTTATGTATTCATTCGGAAATTCTGTTCCCCTGATTTCTGCAATTACATTATGACCAATGGTATCAGGGAGAAAATATCCAAATGTTCTTAGGATAACACGAACATCTTCTTTTTGTAACTGACGGCTCAGCCACTCTGCATCTCTTAACCCTATGGCTACAGCAGGTATCTTTCGATATGCACTATCATACCGTAATGAACCTGTATGCGGATCATTATTTGTTCCTTCCGACATACTTCTCACGATAACACCTGCAGCACCGTATTTAGCTGCGGCGCTGGCACCTGCGCCACGATATTTTACAGCATCACTATAAGCTTCAAATGTTTTTACGAATGTTTGATTGAATGGATAATTATAAAAAACAATTTTCCCTTTCAACTGGTCTTTCTTCGCTTCCAGTTCTTCATAATTGTGTACTTCAATTACGCTTCCGATAATTCCCTTAGTTCCTGCTCCCACAGAATTACCCAGGGCAATTACATCAAGTTGCTTCATAGGCTGAGTGCCTTCTTTATAAAGGGCGTAAGCAACATCCTTTCCACCCCGTACCCAATGCGGTACCATGCATTCCTGGAACCACACCTTATCTGGTTTCAGCCAATCCATTGTTTGTTTTCCCCATAGTTCTGCCTTTACCATCTGGGGCGAACCCGATAACCTTCCGCCGATTTGTTTTGTGAGATAATGCAGATCATCGTAAGCCTTTCCGTTTGTGAGAATCTCATCAGAAATACGTTTTATAAAAGCAGAATCCTCACTTTGCGCTATAGAAGAAATTGCAAGGCTGCATGCCAACAGGAATGATAATATTTTCTCCATCTATAAAATTAAAATGAAACATAATTCCAACACACAATTATTTACACAAACCGAACTATGCTATCAGTATTTTGTAGTTACCTTAGTTGAATAGTTCATTATGAAGATTGGTATTGTATGTTATCCCACATTCGGAGGAAGTGGAGTGCTGGCAACTGAGTTGGGAAAGGCCTTGGCACAAAAGGGCCACCACGTTCATTTCATCACCTACCAGCAGCCTGTGAGGCTGAATGGTTTTATTCCCAATATTTTTTATCACGAAGTACAGGTACCTACCTATCCTTTGTTTGATTATCCTCCATATGAAACTGCTCTGGCAAGCACCATGGTGGATGTGATCAAGAATAACCACCTGCAGCTTCTCCATGTTCACTATGCCATCCCTCATGCATCTGCAGCATACATGGCTAAAAGGATTCTTGAGCAGGAAGGAATTTATATTCCTGTAATCACCACCTTGCATGGAACCGACATCACACTCGTTGGCCGTGATAAAACTTATGCTCCGGTTGTTGCATTTTCAATTAACCAGAGTGATGCCATTACAGCGGTTTCACAAAACCTGCGCGATGAAACTTTCAAGATATTCCGGATAGAAAAGAATATTGAAGTCATTTACAATTTTGTTGATGTTGAGCGGTTCAGCCGCAAACCAATTGATGCATTCAAACGTGTAATTGCACCTAATGGTGAACGCGTTCTTCTTCATGCTTCAAATTTCAGAAGAATAAAACGA
>JBJMLW010000519.1:0-10038 GCA_045805105.1 Flavisolibacter sp.
AAAAAAAACGTAGAGAACCCCAAAGCAGTAAACAGGGCAACGCGTGATTACCTGCACCAGAAGGGATTCATGGACATTGAAACACCTTTCCTGATCAAATCAACACCGGAAGGTGCACGCGATTTTGTTGTTCCGTCAAGAATGAATCCCGGACAATTTTATGCCCTGCCGCAGTCGCCACAAACATTCAAACAATTGCTGATGGTGAGCGGGTACGACAGGTATTACCAGATTGTAAAATGTTTCAGGGATGAGGACCTGCGTGCCGACAGGCAACCGGAGTTTACACAGATAGACTGTGAAATGGCGTTTGTAGAACAGGAAGATATCCTCAACATGTTTGAAGGTCTTGTAAAATTTATTTTCAGACAGGTGAAGGGAATTGAAATTTCTGAAAAGCTCCAAAGAATTACATGGGAAGAAGCGATGTGGCAATATGGAAATGACAAACCGGACATCCGTTTTGAAATGAAGGTGGCCAACCTGAAATCAGCCTTTACGCTTAATGGAAAAATTACTGCCACAGGAGAACTGATATCTGGTTCAGGATTTTCAATTTTTGATAATGCCGAAACCGTTGTTGCGATCGCTGTTCCCGGTGCAGCTTCCTACACACGAAAGCAGACAGATGAACTGACCGATTGGGTGAAACGTCCGCAGATAGGAATGCAGGGACTGGTAACCATCAGGTACAATGCAGATGGCAGTTTGAAGAGCAGCGTAGATAAATTTTATAATGAGGAAAAATTAAAAGCCATCGCGCAGTTTGCAAAGGCATCAACCGGCGATCTGATATTAATTCTTGCAGGCAGAGAAGAAAGAACCCGAAAAGCCATCAGTGAACTGAGAATGGAAATGGCTGAACGCTTCGGTATCAGAAAAAAAGATGAATACCGTTTGCTTTGGGTACTTGATTTTCCTCTTTTTGAATATGCTGAAGATGAAAATCCGGAATCACCTCACTCAGGAAGATGGGTAGCGCGACATCATCCGTTTACAGCACCCAAGCCCGACCATATCCAGGTAATGATTGGCAATGATCCTGTGATTACGAATGCAGAAAATTATCTTGAACATCCGTATGCTGGGATCAAGGCCAATGCATATGACATGGTGCTGAATGGTCATGAAATCGGCGGAGGTTCAATAAGGATCTATCAAAGAGAATTACAGGAAAAAATGTTCACCGCACTTGGTATGTCTCCGGAAGAAGCTTTGCATAAATTTGGTTTCCTCCTCGGAGCTTTCGAATACGGAGCGCCACCACATGGAGGCATTGCCTTCGGCTTCGACAGGCTCTGTGCCCTTCTTGGTGGAAGCGAAAGCATCCGTGACTTTATTGCCTTCCCTAAAAACAACAGTGGCCGTGACGTGATGCTTGATGCACCATCTACAATTGATCAGCATCAATTGAAAGAATTAAACATTAAACTCAGAGATTAACCAGGAAGCAAAGCCACAAAGACATTGCTAAGAGGTAAAGGAGAAGAAAAAAATAAGAGAAGAACTCTTTATTCTTTAACTGCTTTATCGCTCTGCTCTACGAAGCGTCATTCGAGTTTCATTTTGCCTGCTGTCTTATTGCATTCATATGATCGTGTGTGGTCTTCAATTCCTTAACGGTTCTTTTGAAGAAAAAGGCACAGGAATTGTCCCCATAAAACGTCCATGAAAATCTTCTTTCACCTAATCTTCACCATGTCTTTATTAAGTACCCTTCCCGGCTCAGGGCGTGTTTATTTACCTGAACAAGAAATTTTAAACCAGGAAATTTATCGTGACGTATCCTATGGAAATGATCCACGTCAAAAGATGGATATTTTTCTTCCTGAAGGAAGAACAGATTCTTCAACCAACGTACTTATTGTAATTCATGGAGGAGGCTGGAACAGTGGCAGCAAGGAAGATTTCATTCCGTATATTGACTCATTCAGGAAACGAATGCCCCGCTTTGCCATCTTTAACCTGAACTACAGGTTGTACAATGGCAGCAATATATTTCCTGCGCAGGAAGAAGATGTGAAACTGGCATTGAAATATATTACATCAAAAGCCAGCGGCTTTCATATTACGAAAAAAATTGTGTTGCTCGGGGCATCCGCTGGCGCACACCTTGCACTTCTTCAGGCATACAAGTATAAGGATCCTTCCATTGCAGCAGTGATTGACTTTTTCGGACCATCAGACCTTGTTGCGATGTATGAAAAACCCTGGCATCCATTTGTGCCGCATGCATTGGAAATGGTAACTGGCAGCACACTATCAAAAAATCGCGACCTATATAAAAATTCAAGTCCGGCTACTTTTATCAACCCGGCTTCTGCACCAACATTGATTTTCCATGGATCAAATGATCCGATCGTAGACGTTTCACAATCCAAATTACTTCAGAAAAAACTTGACAGTGCCGGTGTCAAAAATGAACTGGTAGTTTACCCGGGCCAGCGTCATGGCTGGTATGGAAATACACTAAGTAATTCATTCGACAGAATTGAGTCATTTTTAAAAGCAACACTGAAATAACGCAGCAATTCAGGGTTAACTTTATAAGCAATGAAACATCTGTTATACATAGGCCTTTTTATTTCTGCACTCACCTCATGCAGGAAAGACAAGGTAGCCCAACCGGATAATCAAATTCCGGAACAGAATTACAAGAATGTTTCATATGGTTCTGATCCTGCGCAGGTGATGGACATTTATCTTCCCAAAGGAAGAAACAGGGATAGCACGTGGCTTGTTGTGATGGTGCATGGTGGTGCATGGTCTTCCGGAGACAAGTCTGATTTCACCCAATACATTTCCGACATTCAGCATCGTTTGAAACAATGTGCTGTGGCCAACATAAATTATCGGTTAGCAACACCTTTGACAAATCATTTTCCAATACAGGAAAAGGATATGAAAGCTGCAGTTGATTTTCTTGTATCAAAGAGTGAAGATTATCAATATTCACAGAAAATCATTTTACTTGGTGCCAGTTCCGGTGGTCACCAGGTGACTCTGCAGGCTTATAAATATGCATCGCCGAAGATCAGTGCTGTAATTGATTTTTTTGCTCCTGTTGATATGGTAGCATTATATAATGCAGCGCCATTGGCATCAGCTGGCCGGCAGGCAATACAACTTCTTGTTGGTGGTACGCCTGCAAACAATCCTGCAATTTATGAAGCGTCAAGCCCGATACATTTTGTGAATGCAGCTTCTCCACCAACAATTATACTTCATGGCGGAATGGATCAGACAGTAAACATTTCTCAGTCTGTTGCACTAAAAAACAAACTTGATAGTGTTGGTGTTGCGAATCAGTTATTGATTTATCCTAACGAAGGACATAATGTATGGCCGGACGCGATCATGAATGAAGCGTTTAGTAAGATTGAAGCATTCGTGAAAGCGAATGTGCATTGAGAAGATGGCAGACCATAGTACACAGACGACTGTCCACATTGCATTCCAATTTTTTTCGGGTATGATCATTTTTAAGGAATGTTCTGAATTTCGTATCTGATCCGAATTCCCAGTCCCTATTCCCCAATCCCTTTTCCTTATTCCCTATTCACTCGTAAATTGCCCAATGAATTCATCTGCACCTCTGGCGGAGCGGATGCGGCCGCGTTCACTGGATGACCTGGTTGGACAGGAACACCTCGCAGGAAAGGGAAGCATACTAAGAACCGCTATAGAAAACAGGAAAATTCCTTCAATGATTTTGTGGGGACCTCCGGGAACCGGCAAAACTACAATTGCGAACATCATAGCGCATACACTCAATGTTCCATTTTTTACACTGAGTGCGATCAGCTCTGGAGTAAAAGAAGTACGTGATGCCATTGCGCAGGCACAACACAGCACAGGAGCGATTTTATTTATTGATGAGATCCATCGGTTCAACAAAGGACAACAGGATGCACTTCTCGGTGCGGTTGAAAAGGGAATCATCACGTTGATTGGTGCAACAACAGAAAATCCATCATTCGAAGTAAACAGTGCGTTGCTGAGCAGGTGCCAGGTGTATGTTCTTAAACCGCTTGACGAAGGTGATCTTTTGAAATTACTGAAGCAGGCATTGGAAAAAGATGAGTGGCTCAGTTCAAAAGATGTTGTGCTGAAAGAAACAGAAGCATTACTAACCATTTCAGGAGGAGATGCAAGAAAATTGCTGAATCTTCTAGAACTGGTAGCAGATGCGCTTTCAACAAAAAAACAGATTATCATCACGGATGATGTTGTCATGAAGATCGCACAGCAACGCATTGCGTTGTACGACAAAAGCGGTGAGCAGCATTATGATATTATTTCCGCGTTTATTAAATCAATGAGGGGTAGTGACCCCAATGGCGCTATTTACTGGCTCGCCCGTATGATAGAAGGTGGTGAAGATGTAAAATTTATTGCAAGACGGATGGTGATCTTTGCCAGTGAAGATATAGGCAATGCGAATCCTACAGCAATTGTTCTTGCAAACGCCTGCTTTGATGCAGTGAACAAGATCGGTTATCCTGAATCACGCATCATCCTTGCACAATGCGCAACATACCTTGCATCATCACATAAAAGCAATGCTTCCTACATGGCTATTGAGGAAGCAATTGAAATCGTTCGCAAGGAAGGAGACCTGCCAGTTCCACTTCATGTGCGCAATGCGCCTACTGGTTTAATGAAACAGATGGGCTATGGAAAAAATTATAAATATGCGCATAGCTATGAAGGCAACTTTACCGAACAGGAATTTCTTCCCGATGAAATCAAGGGTACGGCCTTTTATGATCCTGGAAAAAATCCGAGGGAGGAAGAGTTGAGGAAGTTTCTACGGAGTTTATGGAAAGGCAAATATGGATATTGATTTTTTTTGAACCACGAATGGACGGGGCGACACAGGAGCACAGAGATTCATTGCATTCATTAGATTATTGCGGAAATGAATGTCATCCCGACGAAGGAGGAATCTGAGCTTAATAGTTAAGCGACCTATGATTTGAAAAGAAAATGTCACTACGTCCTTATGTCGCTTACGATAGTATGTTTTTTTGGAACGCAAGGGATCGCAAGGAATTTTTAATTGTATTTGATTTGCGACCTTAGCGTTTCCTTTGCGTCCCGACGGTACCGTCGGGATTGCGTTCCAAAAAAAGCCCGATTACGCATGAAGGGCTGCTTCAATTCATTAATCTGTTACCGAATTAGTTGACATCTACAGGGATGACAGCTCCGATGGGTTTTTCCGATAACTAAATGATCAGCTCATTATGTCGCCATTTTTTACATTCTAATTCCATTATTTTTATAAATCAAATCATACGCATGAGAAATTTATTTCTGATTACCCTTTTTTTATTGATTACAATGAATTCGTTTTCCCAAACCATCATTCGCCGCGATGCGGAGATTGAGCAGATGGTGAAAGAAATCTCATCAGACAGTTTGAAATCCTACATCAATAAACTGGTAACTTTTGGTACCAGGAATACACTCAGCACAACAAAAGATCCGAAAAAAGGAATTGGTGCAGCACGTCAATGGGTGGTGCAGAAGTTCAATGAATTCGGCAGGAATAGTAACGGAAGACTGACAGCTTTTGTTGATACAACTACATTGCAACCTGATGGCAGGCGTGTTGATTCCCTGACAAGCCTTGGAAATGCAATGGCAATTCTCAAGGGAACAGATCCTAATGATGACAGGATCTACATTATCAGCGGACATATGGATAGCCGTGTAACCGATGTCATGAACCGGCGGTCTGATGCGCCTGGTGCCAATGATGATGGCAGTGGTACAGCTGCTGTAATAGAATGCGCACGCATTATGAGTTCACATTCATTTCCTGCTACTATCATATTTGTTGCTGTTAGTGGTGAAGAACAAAGTCTCCTCGGTTCAACATATCTTGCAAAAAGTGCAAAAGACAAAAACTGGAATGTCGATGCCATGCTGAACAACGACATCATGGGTAGCAATAACAGCAATGAAACTAATATCATTGACAATACACGATTAAGGGTTTTCAGTGAAGGTCTTTCTGTTCTGGATACAGGAAGGGTGGCTGCAAATGTTCGCAACCTCGGACTGGAAAATGATGGCAGGTCACGCCAGCTCGCACGTTATGTAAAAGAAACCGGTGAACGTTACGTAGACAATCTTGAAATTGTGATGATCTACAGGGCTGATCGTTTTTTAAGAGGTGGCGACCACACTCCTTTCCTGCAGCGTGGGTATGCTGCTGTACGTTTTACAGAAATGAATGAAAATTATAATCACCAGCACCAGGACCTGCGAACTGAAAAAGGCATCGTATATGGAGACCTTCCTGAATTTATGGATTTTGAATATCTCAGGAAAAACACCGGTGTCAATCTTTCCTGTCTTGCAAATCTTGCAAAGGCGCCCTCTATGCCACAGGATGTAAGAATTGATGTGCGCAACCTTACTAATTCCACTACACTGAACTGGAAAGCACCGAAGAACGGAACGGTTACAGGTTATTATATTTTAATGAGGGAAACAACAAGTCCTGTATGGCAAAAGAAAATTTTTACAAGTCAGTTGAATATTACTGTTCCCTTTTCAAAAGACAATTATTTTTTTGCTGTGCAGGCTGTTAATGCTTCTGGTAATGAAAGTCTGCCTGTTATTCCCGCAGTGGGACGATAAATCATGATATGACCATCGAATGGCAGCTAAAAAAATTTGAAGCACTTACAGCATTTGAATTGTATGCAGCTATAAGACTTCGCAATGAAGTTTTTGTTGTGGAGCAGCATTGCGTTTTCCAGGATGCAGATGATAAGGACCAGGAATGTTATCACCTGTTAGGCTTTACAGATAAAAAACTTGTGGCATATACACGGCTGGTTCCACCTGGACATATATATAAGGAGCCCTCTATTGGAAGAGTAGTTACCTCTCCGCTAATACGGCGCACAGGTGCTGGAAAGGAATTAATGGAGGAATCCATCAAACATGTTTACCGGTTATTCGGAAAACAGGTAATAAAAATCGGCGCACAGTTATATCTTAAGAAATTCTATGAATCATTAGGTTTCATTCAAACCGGAACCGGTTATCTTGAAGATGGTATTGACCACATATATATGCTAAAAAAATATGAATAGTAAATTTACGAGTATGCATAGGTGTTTCATACGGTAAATAAATATTTACATTCATATCCTTGCACTTTAGTTTTTCCTTTTTTACTTTAGCCAAGTTATCCAAATCCTAATTAAAACTAAAATTCGATAAACCCATGAGACCAATTGTACATAGCGTACGTACATTCGTACTCATTTGTCTTTTATTCGCTACTACTACAAAGGCATTTTCCCAATCCATCACAACTGGTAACGGTAAATTTGAATTCGGTCTTGGTCTCGGTCCCATGTTTTTTCTTGGCGACCTGGGAGGTAATAAAGGTATCGGTAAAGGCACTTGGCTTAAGGACGTAATGTTCCCGCTCACCAAATTATCCAAAGGACTCTACGCGGAAGTATATCCGAGTGAGTGGATTGGTTTCAGAATTGCCGTGAATCAAAGTAAACTGGATGGTTATGACAGTGTGATTAAAGATCATGGCGGACTGGAAATGTATCGTAAAGTAAGAAACCTCAACTTCCAGACAATCGTTTGGGAAGTATATGGTGGACTTGAAATTTATCCTACAGTTCCTTTTGAACAATACGATGGACTGAAAGGCAAATTCAGACCTTATGGATTCGTTGGTGTGGGTGCATTCAAGTTTAACCCTAAAGGTTTATACTATGCTCCCAATGGCCAGGCTTCATGGGTACCACTGCATCCGCTTCGCCTTGAAGGTCAGGGCATGGCAGAATATCCGAAGCGTAAGGAATATAGTCTTACACAGCTGGAAATCCCAATGGGATTCGGCTTTAAATACTACATCAAAGAGAATATGTACATCGGCCTGGAGATCCTACATCGCCAGACATTTACAGATTATATCGATGATGCGAGTACAACTTATATTGATCCGAACCTGTTTGCCAGTTACCTGACGCCACAACAGGCGCAGATGGCGAACCAATTATACTATCGGCAGGGATTTGATCCGAGAAGTCCAACAGTTAGAAGACCAACGGATTCCCAACGTGCTGATGCAACGCAGAACGATGCCTTTTTCTCTTCGATGTTCCGTTTCGGCTGGAGGCTGAACGACTGGAATTCACCGAATGGAAGAGCGCTGCGACAGTTGCGTTGCCCATCGTTTTATTAAACAGAACCCTATGAAAAGAATTTTATTGCTTGTTGCTTCGTGCATCATGTCGGGAAGTGTGTTGCTGGCCCAGTCCAACGATATACAATCGGTAGGCAGTATTCATTCCGAATCATCCGAACAGGCAAAAGCATCGCCTGTTAAAAAGACACTGATCAAACTGTATCCCAACCCATCGTATGGCAAACTGAGTGTTACCGCCATTACAACCGAGGTTCTTCATTTTTACATCTTTGATCTTGAAGGCACACTGGTTTACCAGGCCGTGCTGAAAAACAAAGACCGTAAGAATATTGAAGGACTTGCAAAGGGAACATACATCTACGATGTATTTGAAAAGGATGAAAGTATTGAAGAAGGAAAGATCATTATCAAATAATCCGGAAAGAAGCAGCGAGCTTAATAAAATTCAATAACCTGGTTGACGAAACCTGATCCGTTCCCTATAGTACGCTACGAAATTTTATTAAATACTCCTGCCCCTTACTGGAAACCTGTGAGTAAAATTTTCAATATTCAATGCTCAATTTTCAAGTAGCATTACAGAATTGCTGAATTATTTGCTACAGTACTATAGCTTACTTGCATATATCTGAACTAACGCAATCCCGACGGTACCGTCTGGGGCGCAAATGTTACAGTAATATGCTGAGCTGGAACTAATTTGATTATTGAGAATTGAAAATTGAATATTAAACATTCTGAATTTAAAGAACGTTATTCGATATTCATCGGAGTTCCTGCTTCAGATACTCCGCCGTAAAGCTTTCTTTCACCTTCAGGAGGTTCTCCGGTGTTCCTTCAAAAAGAATTTTTCCTCCTCCTCCTCCGCCTTCCGGACCCAGATCAATAATATGATCAGCTACCTTGATCACATCCATATTGTGCTCGATAACGAGAACGGTGTTTCCCCGATCAACAAGTTTGTTCAGCACTTCCAGCAAATGATGGATGTCTTCAAAGTGAAGTCCGGTTGTTGGTTCATCAAGAATATAAAATGTTTTACCGGTATCCCTTTTCGCCAGTTCAGTTGCAAGTTTTACGCGCTGTGCTTCTCCCCCGCTCAGAGTTACCGCTGATTGTCCCAGTGTTATGTATCCAAGTCCGACATCTGCCAGTACTTTTATTTTCCTGTAGATAAAAGGAATGCTCTGAAAAAATTCGGATGCTTCTTCCACAGTCATATCCAGTACATCAGCGATAGATTTTCCCTTGTAACGGATTTCCAGCGTTTCCCTGTTGTATCGTTTGCCATTACATTTTTCACAATGAACATAAACATCCGGAAGGAAATTCATTTCAATTGTGCGCAACCCGCTTCCTTCACATACTTCGCAACGACCACTTTTTACATTGAATGAAAACCTTCCTGCATTGTATCCCCTGATCTTTGCTTCAGGTATGGAGGCGAAGAGTGTCCTGATCTCTGTAAAAAAACCGCAATACGTTGCCGGGTTGCTCCTCGGTGTTCGTCCAATGGGCGACTGATCTATTTCTATCACCTTGTCAATATTCTCGAGTCCTTCAACGCTTTTGTGTTCAAGTGCTGTGAATTTGGAATGATAGCAGTATTGCGACAGTACAGGGTACAGCGTTTCATTGATCAGGGTTGATTTACCACTTCCGCTGACACCTGTAACAACAATCAGTTTTCCCAGTGGAAACTTTGTAGTAACATTTCTCAGATTATTTCCTTTGGCCCCTTTTATCTCGATGAACTTTCCATTTCCTTTCCGTCTCTCACGTGGTACTTCAATTGAACGTTCTCCATTCAGAAAATGCGCAGTGAGTGTATCATTCTGTAA
>JBJMLW010000520.1:0-2714 GCA_045805105.1 Flavisolibacter sp.
AGCCTGTTGCATGAAGGCATTTATGTGATTGGCTTCTTTTTCCCTGTTGTTCCGAAGGGACAGGCAAGGATCAGGGTTCAGATCAGTGCGGCACACGAGCAGGATCACCTGGACAGGGCCATTGATGCATTCACGAGGATCGGGAAAGAACTGGGTGTAATCAAATGAATGGTCAGAATACTGTTGGTCCCGAAACTTTTTTAAGCAATTACCCCTTCGAATTTTCGTAATGGAATTCGAGTCATCTGCTTTAAAATCGTTTTGTGTATTTACTCAACCGTTTTAGGATTTGCAATCTTTCAAAAAAATTATCAGGTCTGAAATTTTTTGAAGCGCGAGGTTAGTTGGGGGCCCCCCGTGTGAAAGGTAACCCCTTCACTAATAAAATCCATGGGAATATTCTCCTGAAAAAAAGAGAATATTCCCTTTCATGTTATTATTTACCGAAGTCTTACGACACCTTCATTTTTAATTTCTCAGCGGCCACTTTAAGGTCATCACTTTTTACATTCCTGCCCGTAAGCACCACCAGGATCCTGTCATTAGCCAGGTAGGTAAACGTCGTTACATTGATGGTCTTATCATAATTCTCGATTGCCTTTCCCCCATTGAAGTCGACGGTTTTCGTGTAACCGTTCTCATTGGCTGCTTCCATCGTCGATTTCGTCAGGTAATTCATACTGTACCATTCAGCACCCGCCTGGCCTGCGCAATCATACACGACCATCCTGATGTCTGTCTTATTGTTCTTTTCATAATCAGCCTGGGCGAGTGAATAGCCCATAGCACTATTGTAAGAAAAATTTGTACGCTTGATACCGAGTAAGGTATCAGGCAACAGTTCTTTCAATTGATCCATTCCTAACGGCGATAGCTTTTTCAATTCGTCCATTTTCTTTGTCATAGGATCTACCTCTACGGCTGCTGCCTTCACTGCTACTTCTGGCTTGGGCGCCTCTTTATTGGGCCCTTTACATGCAAAGAGAAAGACGGAAAGAATAACTGCAAGCACACGTTGTTTCATATTAAAGATTTTGGTGGATAACTACTTGATCACGGCTTTTAAATTTACCCTTTAAAAACAACATTGTCAATGGTTAAAGCACATAAAGTTCAATAGCCGCTTGAAAGACCTGGTAATTTTACGAAGCGGAACAAGTGGATCTGCCCTTTTTCGCCGATGAACAAAATTTGAGCAATAAAAGCAAGGCCCGCCCGTTTTTTCAACACCTTCAAATGAAAAGCATAAACCTACTTATGAAAAAAATATTTCTTCTGTCCTCACTCCTCCTTATTCTCGCAGGCATAACGTCCTGCACGTCCGTAAAGAAAGATTGCCAGGGTAATAAACATTACAGGCTGAAGAATGGTATTTACCTCTAGCTCCGATCCAAAGTGAATGACCATCCGGTATCACTTCACACTACTACCTTTGCGAAAATTTCACCCTTCATGGTCCGCTTCCTTTCTTTGGCTATCGTTGTCTTGTGCCTGGTCAACTGCTCACCTAATAATGTAAAGACCGATGCATCTCTCGGAAAATATTTTCATGATAACAAGGCCGAAGGGTGTTTTGCCCTGCTGAATAATGGAACGGGTGAATTTACAGTTTATAATCTCGAGCGCTATCGAGACAGCTCGTTTTTGCCAGCCTCCACTTTTAAGATCGTAAATGCTTTGATAGGCCTGCAAACTGGTATCATTGCAAATGACAGTATGATCATTAAATGGGATGGCGTGGTACGTGAACATCCCGAATGGAACCGTGATCTTTCAATGTACCAGGCTTTCCGTGTTTCGGCCGTTCCCTATTTCCAGGAGGTAGCAAGGAGGATTGGAAAGGATACCATGCAATTCTGGCTCGATTCAATTTCGTATGGCACAAAAAAAATCATTGGTCCCATTGATAGTTTCTGGCTGAATAATACCCTTAAAATTAAACCGGATGAGGAAATGGGTCTTGTCATGAAACTTTATTTTAACCAGCTTCCTTTTTTCCGGATCAACCAGGAAATTGTAAAAAAAGACATGCTTTTCGAATACCGTCCGGAATACAAACTGAGTTACAAAACCGGGTGGTGGCAAAAGGAAAATGGAAATCAACTGGGCTGGGTCGTTGGCTTTATTGAAGAGAACAGGCACCCATACTTCTTCGTACTCAACCTCGAGTCCCCTGAAAAAAACTTTGACATGGCTGGCGTTCGAATGAAAATTCTGAAAGGCATCCTTGACCAACTCGGGTTTATGAAGGGGAAGAAGTGATTGAATTTTAATAATGGACCTGGTAAACGAATGTGTGATACTGCGGGATTAATTTTGGATTTTGAATTCTTCAGCCGAACCGTATTTTAGCATACTCTTTGCCCTTCATCACAAACGATTCAATTGAATTACCAGTTTCAATATCCCGAAGCATTCTGGCTCCTCGCACTGGTCCCTGTTTTTCTTTTGATTTATTTTTTGAATCATCAATGGAAAAAAAGAGCACTGCGGAAAACAGGCAATCCCAACCTCGTCAAAGCACTATACCCTGATCATTCACCATTGAGAACTGTTTTCAAAATCGTGATGATGGTCATTGCATTTGCGCTCGGTTGCATTGCGCTCGCCAATCCCAGAAAGCCCGACGAAAATTCCGCTGAAGCAAGAAAAGGTATCGATATCATTATAGCGCTGGACGTCAGCAACAGCATGAAAGCGAAAGATATTGAACC
>JBJMLW010000521.1:0-8036 GCA_045805105.1 Flavisolibacter sp.
ATAAAGCTCAGAAGACTCATGATCAGCATGAGTATAGAATTAAAAAGCATCTTTGCAATCATGAAATTCTGAGGACTGGTAATTGTTTGATAGTATTTCATTCTTGCCGCGCTTTCCTGAAGAAAACTTTTTGCTACTGCATTGATACTGATAAAAAGCTGGATGATCCAGAAAAGTCCATTCCATGTACCTGTTTCAGGATGTTCAATGACCATATACAGAACAAAAATTGTAGCACCTACATAAAGAAGCACCCCATAGAACGCATATTGCTGCCTGATCTCAAGCAGGACATCTTTCTTGAATAGTGTCCATATCTGTTTGGTAGAAGTAATAGAGTAAAGATAAGAACAGGATTATGAGATTGACCATGGAAGTATGGTACGCAGTGTATCTCTGTGTCCTTGTGCGCCCGTGGTTGAATTTTATGTTTCCAATTCAAAACAATTTCTGCATCTCGCTTCATATGCATTCTTTGCACCGAGCATGAACTGTTCTTCATTCGGAATGATGCGGTAAGAAAAACTTGCAATGTTACCACAGCGGACACAGATGGCATGAAGCTTTGTAACATATTCAGCCCTCGCCATGAGGAAAGGCATTTGTCCAAATGGTCTGCCCTGGAAATCCATATCAAGTCCTGCAACGATCACCCGCGTTCCCCGAAGGGCAAGTTCATCACATACGCGGGTGATCTCATCATCAAAAAATTGGGCTTCATCCAGACCGATCACATCAACATTCTGGGCAAGAAGCAGTATCGTTTGAGAATTGTCTATAGGGGTGGAGTGAATAAAATTTTCATCGTGGGAAATAATCTTTATTTCATCGTACCTGGTATCGATCGCAGGTTTAAAAATCTCAACTTTAAGGTTGGCTATTTTCGCCCTTTTCAGTCTTCTTATCAGCTCTTCTGTTTTGCCGGAAAACATGGAACCACAGATCACTTCTATCCAGCCACGACGTTCTCCCTTAATACTTGGTTCGATAAACATTTGCGAAAATTAGGGCTGTTTAGGATTGTATTTCCAACTTGTTAGTAATTTTAGGGTTCAACTTTTCGTTAGAAAGGAATCCTGCGGTTAAACACGAAAGTACCATAAAATGGAAAGAATCAAGGCGTTGATTGATAAGTTGTATCAACAGAAACAAGAGGATGCAAATCCTGCACAAATTCTGTTAACGGTACAATTGCTGCAGGCTGAATTAATGAAAATGCAGCAGAAGAATGGTACACTTGGTACTGCAAAAGTTGCTGTTACACTTCCAGCCAATCTGAATTTTATTGATGACACAATTCCATTCAGGGATGAAATCCAGCAGGAAGAAATGCCACCACCTTCAAAGCCTGCCCCTGTTTCAAAAATTCCTGATGTAAAAGAAATTCCAAAACCGCCGCAGCGCGAAGAAACACAGGAATCAAAAGATCAGCCACAGAAACTGGTTAATCCTGCCTTCAGTCAAAATGCAGAACCTCCCACACTGGCTGCACATTCAAAAAAGGAAATTCATGAAGTGATTGCAGACAAAAGAGAATCGCTGAATGACAGGTTGAAACAGGAAAAAACCGAAGTTGTACATACATTAAAAGATGCGCCAATAAAAGATCTCAAAAGAGGTATAGGCATTAACGACCGTTTTACTTTCGTAAATGAATTGTTCAGGGGAGATGAAGCGATGTATGAACGCAGCATCAAGACAATTAATGGATTTCATATTTTATCAGAAGCCGAATACTGGATTAACCGTGAACTGAAATTCAAACTGGGCTGGAACGATAACAAAGAGATTGTGCAGCATTTTTATCAGCTTGTGAGAAGGCGGTTTTCCTGAATGTAGTTCATAATGATCGTTGTTGATCCTGTATTTTCCCTTACATATTTTTCAGAAGCCATCCCGGCAGATTTTAATTTTTCATCATTCTTTAGTAATTCAATCATCTTATTTTTCAGGTCTTCTTTTTTGCTGTAGCTAAATGCTCCTCCGGCTCCAATCAGTTCTCGCGCTTCCCTGAATTTCGTGTAGTGTGGACCGAAAAAAACCGGCTTCCCGTAAACGGCAGCTTCCAGCGTATTGTGAATACCACTCTGGTTGAATCCACCACCAACATAGGTTAATGTTCCATAATGATATAACCTTGAAAGCATACCGAAGTTGTCAATGATAAGAATACGCGGTTGGTTATCTGAGGTATTACTTCCTGGTAGCTCTGAATAAAAAACTGCATCGGGAAATAATTTCCTGATATCATCCAGGTGCTGGTTATGAATTTCATGGGGTGCTATGATCAACGATATGTCGCTGGGTAAAAATTGTAATGTATACTGCAAAGCCACTTCATCTTCTTTCCATGTACTTCCAGCAACAATGCACCTCGTGTTGTTTATAAATTTCTGAACAGGTGGTATCGGTTCAGGGCTTTCAATGAGTTTAACTACCCTGTCAAAGCGTGTATCTCCTGCATTTGATACATGGTTAATATATTTTTCCTGCAGTAGCTGAAGCGACATTTTATCCTGGACAAAAATTCTTCGGAAAAGGAAAAGCATTTGAGTGAAAAAATTTCCATACCACCGGAAGAATACCTGGCTCTTACGGAATATGCCTGATATCAGAATTACCGGAATGTGATTGAATGCCGCTACTGCAATATGATGATACCAGAACTCATATTTTACAAATATTACAAGGTCGGGATGAATACAATTAATAAACCTTCGTGCATTTTTTCGTGTATCGGAAGGCAGATATGTAGTAATAATCCCGGGATATGTTTTTGCGGTGTTGTAACCTGAAGGCGAAAAAAAACTTACTATGATTTGATGCCGTGGATATTCAGTTTTCAGAACCTCAATAACTGGCTTTCCTTGTTCAAATTCACCTGCAGATGCACAATGAATCCAGACAACCGGCTGATCAGGATCAATTTTTTTTTCAATGGAAGCAAAAAGGTTTTCTCTTCCTTTAATCCAATCCTTCGCCTTTGAGTTCCATAGGGAAGCTATTCTGATACCGGTTGCGTAAATGCGAATGAAAATATTATATAGAAAAAGCACCATTGTATGTTGGTCGCAAAAGTAAGTGCATCTCTGTTCCCACACATATTTCCCTATTTTTGCGCGCCCATACGAATATCCAGCCTCCGTGAGGGTATTCTGCACAAAATTCATAGTGATGCGTCCGATACAAATGGTTGACCTGAAGGAGCAGTACAGGAAAATAAAATCTGAAATTGATGAAGCAGTTCTGCGTGTTGTTGAAAGCGCTGCCTTTATTAATGGTCCGCAGGTACAAAGCTTTTCTTCCTCTCTTGCCAAATATAATGGAGTAAAACACGTAATTCCCTGCGCAAATGGCACTGATGCATTGCAAATTGCAATGATGGCCCTCGGGCTGAAGCCGGGTGATGAAGTGATTACACCCTCTTTTACTTTTATTGCCACCACAGAGGTTGTTGCATTACTCAGGTTAACTCCTGTTTTTGTTGATGTGGATCAACAGACGTTCTGCATGGATCCAAAGGCAATTGAAAAAGCCATCACTCCCAATACAAAAGCCATTGTTCCTGTTCACCTGTACGGACAATCGGCAAACATGGAAGAAATCATGAAGATTGCGAAGGCGCATCATCTTTATGTAATTGAAGACAATGCCCAGGCTATCGGAAGTGATTACTACTTTTCTGATGGTACTATAAAAAAAACAGGAGCCATCGGGCATATCTCCACAACATCTTTTTTCCCTTCTAAAAACCTTGGCGGATATGGTGATGGCGGCGCTATCATGACCAATGATGACGAGCTTGCTGCTAAACTTAAAATAGTGGCAAATCACGGACAGACACGGCGGTACTACCATGACGAGGTGGGATGCAACAGCCGGCTCGATACGCTGCAGGCTGCTGTTCTTGAAATTAAATTGAAATACCTGGATAAATACATCGATTCCAGGAGACAACTAGCTGATTTTTATGATAATGCATTGGGCAGCCATCCCCAGATCAGGGTGCCTTTCAGGGCATCTGATAGTAAGCACGTATTCCACCAGTATACTTTAATTCTGGAAGGGCTTGATAGAAACAAATTGCATGATTATCTTGCAGGCCGGAACATTCCGTCAATGATCTATTACCCTGTGCCCGCTCACCGGCAGAAAATGTTTGCACAGTTTAATTCATCTGCAACGGATCTCCCCACTACCGACTGGCTAACCGATCATGTAATTTCCCTTCCTATGCATTCCGAAATGGATGAATCCCAAATGGCTTTCATCACATCATCCGTATTAGAATTTACCAATCAATAAAACGTACATATGAAAATTACAGTTGTAGGAACGGGCTACGTAGGTTTAGTTACAGGAACCTGCCTTGCAGAAACAGGAAACCATGTTTGTTGTGTTGACATTGATGAAAGAAAAGTCAACAAACTTCGTAACGGACAGATCACGATATATGAACCTGGTCTTGAAAAATTATTTGAAAGAAACCTGAAAGAGGATCGCTTATCTTTTACTACAGATCTTAAAGAAGGACTCGAAGATTCAGAAATAGTTTTTCTCGCCCTTCCAACACCACCCGGCGAAGATGGATCTGCCGACCTGCAGTATGTTCTGGGAGTTGCCGATCACATTGGTAGATTAATTACCGATTATAAAATCATTATCGATAAAAGTACCGTTCCCGTAGGTACGGCTGCTAAAGTATACGCAGCCATTGCTAACAACTACAAGGGTGAATTTGATGTGGTTTCAAATCCTGAGTTCCTTCGTGAGGGTGTGGCTGTAGAAGATTTTATGAAGCCCGACAGGATTGTGATTGGAACAACTTCAGAACGCGCACAGAAATTATTAACTGAGTTATACGGCCCCTATGTTCGCCAGGGTAACCCCATCATCTTCATGGATGAACGTTCCGCCGAGCTGACGAAATATGCAGCAAATGCATTTCTTGCAACCAAAATTTCATTCATGAATGAAATTGCACAGATGTGCGAACGTCTGGGTGCAGATGTTGACATGATTAGAAAAGGAATCGGAAGTGACGAGCGTATTGGTAAACGTTTTCTTTTTCCGGGGATAGGTTATGGCGGTAGCTGTTTCCCCAAGGATGTAAAAGCTCTCATTCATTCAGCTAAAGAAGTGAAATACGATTTTCAGATCCTGAATGCAGTAACAGATGTGAATGAAAAACAGAAGTCACACCTTGTAACGAAAATCAAAAAGTATTTCGGCAATCTTTCAGGAAAGCATTTTGCATTGTGGGGACTTGCTTTTAAACCAAATACGGACGACATCAGGGAAGCGCCTGCTCTGGAAATTATCGACGCACTTCTGGCCGAGGGAGCAACTATTGCTGCATTCGATCCTGAAGCGATGAATAACGTGAAAAATATTGTCGGTGATAAAATTACATTTTGCGAAACACCTTATGACTGCCTGGAAAATGCAGACGCATTGATTATCGCAACCGAGTGGAATGAATTCAGGACACCGGACTTCGACAAAATGATTTCAATCCTTAAAGAACCGGTGATATTCGATGGCAGAAATGTTTTCGAAGTGCCAACACTGGAGAAAAAAGGGTTCCATTATGAAAGCATTGGTCGGCCGTTGGTTAACCTGCCAAAATTAGTTTAATGAGTAAAAGAGTGCTGATTACAGGGGGAGCCGGATTTCTTGGTTCCCACCTATGCGACAGGTTTATTAAGGAAGGTTACAGAGTGATTGCAATGGACAACCTGATAACAGGTGACATCCGGAACATAGAACACCTGTTTCCGCACAAGGAATTTGAATTTTATCACCACGATGTAACCAAGTTCATTCATATATCCGGTGACCTCGATTACATTTTACATTTTGCTTCGCCTGCAAGTCCGATTGATTACCTGAAAATTCCTATTCAGACTTTGAAAGTCGGCGCTATGGGAACGCATAACTGTCTCGGTTTGGCCAAGGCAAAAAATGCACGGATCCTGGTAGCATCAACAAGTGAAGTATATGGTGACCCGCTTGTACATCCGCAAACTGAAGAATACTGGGGTAATGTGAATCCTGTAGGTCCGCGTGGCGTGTATGATGAAGCCAAACGTTACATGGAATCAATAACCATGGCATATCATACATTTCATAATGTACAGACAAGGATTATCAGGATATTCAACACATACGGACCGAGAATGAGATTGAATGATGGCCGTGCACTCCCCGCTTTCATAGGACAGGCATTACGCGGAGAAGACCTTACTGTTTTTGGAGATGGTTCTCAAACAAGATCATTCTGCTACGTAGACGATCTTGTTGAAGGAATTTACAGGTTGCTGCTCAGCGATTATAACCTTCCGGTAAATATTGGTAATCCAAATGAGATAACATTAAAGGATTTCGCGGAAGAAGTTTTGGAACTGACAGGAAAAAAAGTGAAAATAATTTACAAACCACTGCCCAAGGATGATCCGAAACAGCGTAAGCCGGACATAACAAAAGCAAAGCAATTGCTGAAATGGGAACCCAAAGTGGACAGGAAGGAAGGTCTGGCGAAAACATATGCATACTTTAAATCTCTGCCGTCTGATGAGTGGTCGAAGCAGCCGAAAGAGTTTGTAAGCACGAAATAAAAGAATGAAGAATAGTAAATAGTTCATGAAAAATTTATCCCGGTGTATTCCGGGATTTTTTTTGCCTTCCGGTTCCGAATACCTCTTCGTGCGTTTGCATTACCGAATCCCTAATCCCGAATTCCTCTAAACCATTCTCGCATTCTTCCATTTCCCGATTCCGCAACTATATTTGCACCAATTTTAACCGATATCCATGTATCAGGATCTAGTTGATAAAAAAGAAAAACTTGCTGTAATTGGCCTCGGATATGTTGGCTTGCCTATTGCTCTTGAATTTGCCCGTAAACTTTCCGTCATTGGTTTTGATATCAATGAGAAGCGAATTGAACAGATGAAGAAAGGCATTGACCCAAGTAATGAATTGGGTAAAGATGCATTTGATGGCTGTGATATTACTTTCACTAATTCGCTTGATGTTCTGCGCCAGGCAAAATTCTTTATCGTAGCTGTTCCAACACCAGTTGATGAACATAATGTACCAGACCTTACACCGGTGAAGCGGGCTTCTGAAACGATAGGGAAGGTGATCAAGAAAGGCGATTACGTGGTTTACGAGTCTACTGTTTATCCTGGTTGTACAGAAGAAGACTGTCTTCCCATTGTTGAAAAACTTTCAGGACTGAAAAATGTAAAGGATTTTAAATCGGGATACTCACCGGAAAGAATTAATCCGGGTGATAAAAAACATACCCTTGCAACAATAATAAAAGTTGTTTCAGGTTGTGATGCAGAATCTCTTGAAACAATAGCTAAAGTGTACGAACTGGTAGTGAAGGCTGGTGTTCATAAAGCTTCATCTATTAAAGTTGCAGAAGCTGCAAAAATTATTGAGAATACTCAGCGGGACCTCAACATTGCTTTAATGAATGAGCTTTCCATCATTTTTGATAAAATGGAAATCAATACATACGAAGTTCTTGAAGCAGCCGGTACCAAGTGGAATTTTCTGCAGTTTACACCCGGTCTGGTTGGAGGACATTGTATTGGTGTGGATCCATATTATCTTACTTATAAGGCGAGTGAACTAGGTTATAATTCACGTGTAATTCTTGCCGGAAGACATATAAACGACAATATGTCTATTTATGTAGCAAGAAAAGTTGTAAGACATATCATCAGCAATGTAAGTGATGTAAAATCGGCCCGCGTTCTGGTTATGGGTGCTACGTTCAAAGAAAATGTAAGTGACATCAGGAATTCAAAAGTTGCAGATGTAGTCAAAGAACTAAAAGAATTCTTTTTGAATGTTGATGTTGTGGATCCTCATGCGGACACCAATGAACTGATGCATGAATATGGTTTCGGACTTGCAGAGAAAATTGGAAAGGATTATGATGCCGTAATCATCACAGTGTGTCACGAGCCGTATGGCAGGCTCGATGAAAAGTTTTTTACCTCCATTACTAAGCCACATGC
>JBJMLW010000522.1:0-6513 GCA_045805105.1 Flavisolibacter sp.
AATGTATGGTGCGTATAGTAAAGGGTTTAAAGCGCCAGCAAGCTCATATTTTTTTATTCCTCAGACGGGACAGGTGAACCTTGGTTTAAATCCAGAAGAAGGTGACCAGTTTGAGGTCGGAACTAAAGGATCGTTTCTTAATAATAAATTAAGCTATCAGCTTGCTCTGTTTGATGCGGTTTTTTCTGATAAAATGACTACAGTACCTGTTACATCAGGAACAACTACACTTTATACCTATGTTGTAAATGGCGGTAAACAGGATGATAAGGGACTTGAAGCTTCATTAAAATACAATGCCTGGCAGTCCAATAATGCTTTTATCACTTCAATAAGTCCTTTCGCGAATTTTACCTATTCCGATTTTGAATATGAAGATTTTACTTTTCACAAAATCGTTAGTAATAAGGATACCATCTATAATTATAGCAATATGATGGTAGCGGGAATAGCGAAGTATATGTTCAATGCCGGGTTTGACTTACTGACTCGCGCAGGACTTTATGCAAACGCATATTATTCTTATAAAGATCCCGTTTATATTAACTCGGAAAATACATTGAAGACTGAAAGTTATAGCCTGCTTAATGCAAAACTTGGTTACAGGCAAAGCTTTGGCAAACACTTTGACCTCGATGCATACTTCGGCATCAACAATATCACGGAAGAAAAGTATTACCTGATGGTTTTCATCAACCAGATTCCGGATGCATACCTTCCGGCAGCTAAACATGCTGTTTATTACGGAGGACTTAATGTGAAATATAATTTTTAAACTACAGAACACATTCTTATGCACTCTTTTAATTATCACATGAAAAAAATTCTCCTGTTCTGTGTAGTTATTGCGATCGCCTCATGTAACCGGTTTGGTGACAAAAAAAAATCCGGAGGGAAAGACAGAATCGTTTGTGTTTCCAAGCAGATGACAGAATTTCTTTTTGCGCTGAACCAGGGAAATAAAATTGTAGGTATCGACCTTACCAGTACTTATCCGCCTGAAACAAAAAATATCACAACGGTAGGTTATCATCGTCATCTTAGCACTGAAGGGATTATCTCTCTCGACCCTACAGTTGTGATCCACCAGGGGGATGTGGCACCGCCGAATGTAATGCCGCAACTACAGATGGTTGGTATTCCGATTAAAAAATATCCTGCCGGCTCAACACTTGACAGTGCAAAAATTGTTTTGAAAATGGTGGCACATGATTATGGAGTCGACAGCATAGCAGACAAACTGATTGCACAGATGGACAGTGACCTTGCTAAAACTCAAACAATTGTAGCAAAATATAGTACCAGGCCAAAAGTGCTGATCATTCATTTCGGCCAGCAACGCAACCAGTATTTTGTTATGGGTACAAGAGGAACACCTGATGAAATGATTCGACTGGCCGGTGGCATAAATGCTGCCGATACGAGTTCTTTCCGTGACCTCAGTCCCGAAGTGATTGCACGCGAACAACCAGATGTTATTCTTGCAACTGATTTTGGTTTTGACAGGATGGGAAGCGTTGAAAAATTCATGACATTACCGGGTGTTGCACTGACACCTGCAGCGAAGAATGGAAAAATTTTCAGGATTGAAGAACACGACCTGGTGTATTTTGGACCACGGTCAGGCAAAAACATTCTGAAGATTGCAGAAATGATCCATCATTAATATGAGTTTCTTTAAAAGAACAGGATACAGGAGCATTTACCTTTCTCTGGGGGTGCTCTTGGTTTTTTTTATCATTTTGTCTGCACGAACTGGAGCAGTACATCTTGATTACAGCGAATTGGCTGATCTGATTCGTCACAGATTTTTCCATGCTGATATTACTGTCAATCCTGTACATGAAGGTGTTTTTTTTGAGATTCGCTTGCCTCGTATTCTCCTTTGCATTTTTACTGGAGCATCGCTTGCAGTATCCGGCGCGCTAATGCAGGCGCTTTTTCGCAACCCGATTGTTGAACCCGGACTGATTGGAACATCTGCCGGTTCTGCTTTGGGTGCAGCCTTGCTGATCGTTTTGGGACGCAATGCATTTTTCAGCCAGCTCGATTTCCTGGGCGACTTACTTATGCCTCTATGTGCTTTTGCAGGCGGACTGATTGCCACATCACTTGTTTATTATTTTTCAGCATCATTTAACAGAGTAAATATCTCTGTCATGATCCTTGCAGGTATTGCTGTGAATGCAATGGCCAGTGGGGTGACCGGTTTCCTTGCCTACATCGCAAGAGATCCCCAGGCACGCTCAATTACATTCTGGAATCTTGGTTCTCTGGCGGGAGCCAACTGGCAATCTGTTTTGATTACCGGAATTTCTTCCTTTACTGGAATTGCACTTGCACTTCACTTTGCAAAACCTTTAAATGCACTCCAGTTGGGAGAATCTGAAGCAGGATATCTTGGCATCCACACTACAAAACTGAAAATTTCTGTTATACTGGTGAATACTTTGCTTGTTTCTGTAGCCACTTCATTTGTAGGAATTATTGCTTTTGTAGGACTCATTGTACCACACCTTCTCAGACTCATGAAAGGTGCTGATAACAGGTATCTTGTAATCGGCTCGGCATTACTGGGAGCATTACTACTACTGATCACAGATATGATTTGCAGGATTGTTATCGCACCTGCAGAAATGCCTATTGGAATCATTACTGCTTTCATTGGTGGGCCGGTCTTTCTTTGGCTTCTGTCGAGAATCAGAAACTACCAGCAAAAAGGAGGTTTCTATGGTTGAGGCCAGGCAGGTGACATTCAAGGCAGGCAATCAAATCATACTGCACGAAACTTCCGTGTTATTTGATAAAGGAAAGTTTCATGTCATCATGGGATCCAATGGAGCCGGCAAGTCCACTTTAATGCGTTTACTTGCAGGTGATGAAAATCCTTCATCGGGAAAAATTTTCATCGAGAACAAACCAATTGCTTTGTTCAGCAGAAGAGAACTCGCCATCAAAAGATCTGTACTTTCACAACAATACAATATTTCTTTTCCTCATACAGTACATGAGATTGTTACCATGGGCAGGTACCCATATTTTTCAGGCCGGCCAACTACGGAGGATTTAAACACGATAGCGACCTCAATGGAAATAATGGATGTTGCTCACCTGGCCGGCAGGCAATACCAGACTTTGTCCGGTGGGGAAGCACAGAAAGTTCAGATGGCACGCGTTCTCGCACAGATTGATCCTGGAAGTTATGGTGAACCAAAAGTATTGTTCCTCGACGAACCGGTGTCCCACCTTGACATCAGGTTCCAGTACCAGCTTCTTGAAGCTGCAAAAAAACTATGCGAAAGAAATATAACTGTCATTGCGATTCTTCACGACATCAACCTTGCCATGACTTTCGGAGAAAGAATTGTATTCCTGAAAAGCGGAAAATTAATCTATGACCTTCCAGGACCAAGGAAGGTTTCTGCTGAAATCATTCAAGAAGTTTTTGATATGCCGGCAAGAATCATCTATCCTGGCGAACATGTGCCCGTAGTTATATTTTAGCCGGCGGTTGAATGAAGATACTGGTCAAGAGTTGCTTCTACAAGTCGGAAAGTTGTACCCTCGTCCATATCAACAGGCTCAAATCTTTTACCTGTTACCTTCTCATATAATTCGATATAACGATTTGATATCGTATTCACCCATTCATCTGTCATTTCAGGCATCGTCTGGCCTTCCTTACCCATGAATTCATTCTGAATGAGCCATTCGCGTACAAATTCCTTGCTTAACTGTTTCTGTTTTTCACCTTTCTGCTGCCTGCTTGTAAATCCTTCCGAATAAAAATATCGTGAAGAATCAGGTGTATGAATTTCATCCATCAACACAATCGTTCCTTCGCGCTTACCAAATTCATATTTCGTATCCGCAAGTATAAGTCCTCTTTTGGAAGCAAGTTCAACACCCCGCGCAAATAAAGCGAGTGCATACTGTTTGATTTTTTTCCAATCCTGCTTTGTTGCCAGTTGCTGTTCGATAATTTCATTTTCAGTAATGTCTTCGTCATGACCATGCCCCGCTTTTGTTGATGGTGTAACAATAGGTTCAGGAAAGAAATCATTTTCACGAAGGCCATCTGGCATCAAAGCACCACAAAGCAGTCTTTGTCCGGATGAATAAGTTCTCCATGCATGACCACATAGATTTCCGCGCACAACTACTTCAACTTTGAATGGTTCACAATATAAACCGAATGATGAATTGGGAGTGGGAGTTGATATCAGCCAGTTGGGACATATGTCTTTTGTCGATTCCAGCATGAAAGCTGCCACCTGGTTCAGAACCTGCCCTTTGAAAGGAATGTATCGCGGGAGAATCACATCAAATGCAGAAATTCTATCAGATGCGATCATCACCAGAAGGTCGTGGTTGATGGTATACACATCTCTCACTTTTCCTTTATAAAATCTGGTTTGCTGTGGAAACTGAAACGGCTCCATATTCAAATGTAAATCCATCTTTTATTTTAACTGGTTACATTATGAAATTAATTTCAACAACTTGTTCAAAATCAGGGAAATTAAATTTTCTCAGAAGAATTGTTATTCTTATTTTTCCAAATGAATATAACACTCAAACAGTACCCGTGTTCTGAGTTGAATGTATTCCAAAACTAAATTTCAAATTATGAGAAAAGGCTTACGCTTTTCTACTGTTCTTCTTGCAGTCATGATTTTCTCCCTAACGAAGGCATTTTCCCAATCTTCCACCATTTCAGGACATGTAACTGATTCTTCCACAAAAGAAGGTATACCAGCGGTTTCTGTTACAGTGAAGGATGGAACAGAAGGAACGTTTACCGATGAAAATGGAAATTTCAGCATTACTGTAAAAAAGCTTCCTGCTGTTTTAATCTTCAGCTACCAGAATTATGAAATGCAGGAAGTAACGGTAACAACAGCCGACCAGAATGTTCAGGTGAACTTTGTTCCGAATTACACACCGGGGCAGGAAATCATTGTTTCAGCGTCCCGACTGGTACAAAGAAGCCTGGATGCACCGGTAACAGTTGAACGCCTCGGAGGAGGCACCCTCAAAAGCATTCCCGCTCCCAGTTATTATGAAGCGATTGCCAACCTGAAAGGGGTTGATATGCATACTGCAAGTATTACTTTCAGAACTGTAACAACAAGAGGTTTTATCAGTAGCGGTAATACAAGACTCAACCAGTTGATAGATGGAATGGATAACCAGGCACCCGGATTGAATTTCTCAGTTGGTAGTGTAGTTGGATTAACTGAACTGGATGTAGACAATATTGAATTGTTATCCGGAGCATCATCGGCTTTGTACGGTTCCGGAGGAATGAATGGAACACTTCTCATCAATAGTAAAAATCCTTTCAAGTATAAAGGCCTCAGTTTCCAGATCAAACAGGGTATCATGCATATCAATGATCCGGGGGGACAAAAACCATCACCTTATTACGACTGGAGTATGAGGTATGCAAAATCATTCAACGACAAATTTGCATTTAAAATAGCAGGAGAGTTTATTAAAGCCACCGACTGGCAGGCATATGATTACAGGAATGTTCAAAGGAATAATGTCATCAGTAAGGTAATTGGTGGAGACCGTAGTACAGATCCTAATTTCGATGGCGTAAATATTTACGGCGACCAGATTTCACAGAACATGCTTTTCATCGCCCAGGCTACACAGGCCGGGCTCCGTGCAGGGATTATCCAGGCAGGCGGACCGGATGTAATTCCGATCCTGAATACTTTGCCCGCCATTCCATCTGCTGCCCAGGTAAATGCATTTGTAAGTGCATTTCCTGCAGGTCCCGCACAGGCAGCGGCCGCACAGATTGTTCCCGTATATTTTGGTTTGAGAAATAACTGGTTCCCTGCAACACAGAATGTTTCCAGGACAGGATATGAAGAGAAATACCTGGTAGATTACAATACAGTTAATTTCAAATTCACAGCTGGTTTACATTATATGATTAAACCAGGAATTGAAGCATCGCTGAATACTTATTTCGGTACAGGAACTACTGTTTATACAGGAGCAGACAGGTATTCACTTCGCAACCTTGAAATTGCACAGCATAAACTGGAAGTGAAAGCAAAAAACTGGTTTGTGCGCGGATATACAACCCAGGAAAATGCTGGTGGATCCTATAATGCAACTGCCCTTGCATCTCTTATCAACGAAAGCTGGAAGCCAAGCAGTACCTGGTATCCGACTTATGTAGCAAACTATGGCGGTTACATGCTGAATGTTTATCAGAGCGGCGCTGTGCCGGGTAGTTACAATGCCCATGCATTTGCGCGCGCTCAGGCCGATGTTGGAAGGCTCCTTCCCGGTACAACAGCTTTTGATAATACCGCTGCGGCTATAAAAACAAAACCAATTCCCAATGGAGCGCTGTTTCTCGACAAAAGTGACTTGTGGGCAGCTGAAGGACAAGTGAATATTTCAGACGCTGCAGGATTCAGTGATATCGTTGAAGTTCTTGGCGGTTTGCAATGGAAACAATATGTGCTGAATTCCAAAGGAACGTTG
>JBJMLW010000523.1:0-2141 GCA_045805105.1 Flavisolibacter sp.
AAAAGCTCACTCGTTTTTCATTTGCCTGCTTCCACTGCGTTTTATTCTTCATTCCTTTTACCAGCGTCATTACAAAATCTGCAGCAAGGATTCCTGCACCCGTGCCGAGGAAAATTTTTGCTTTCTGCTTTGCTGATTCGCCTGCATCAAGATATTGTTATGCCTCCTGCTCATTTCCTCCCCTTACACCAATGATATTTCCATTGGCATCGTGCTGGTATTCACGGAAACCTGCAAGCGTATTATACTTATCAAACTGCTGGTTGGATTTATTCACGTAATAAATTCCTGCACCAACAGCGCCTGCATAAACGGCTGTAACAGCAAACCACACCGGCTTCCTGCCGTTGCCCTGGTAATCTCCACTTACATAATAATGCCCAAGTCCCGGAACAGCAAGGTTAATGAGTGCACTTGTTGGTCCGCCTTTTAATTTCATTGGCGCCTCGTATGCCGGTTGAATTTTTACCACGCCCGAATCTTTTTTGATTTCATTTTTGATTTCATCATTTTTTGCAGCAACAGGCGCAGCAACAGGAATTACAGCAGCAGGCTTCACTGTGATTACAATACGGTCCGATGCAGCTGCACCATTCTGATCTTTCACCGTTAATTCAAATGCATAACTACCTTCTTTTGTAATGCCATTTAAAAAAGCAACGGAAGAATCCTGTTGTAAAATGTGTACCTGCTCAGGGCCACCGATCTGTTTCCAGTTATATGATACAATTTTGCCATCAGCATCTGCAGAACTGCTTCCGTTCAACATCAAAGGTGCATTTACAGGTAAATGGATCTCCATAAAATTTCCTGCATGTGCTATCGGTAACTTGTTATTTTTCGATGACTTAGATTTTGCAATACCCTGGAATCTGAGCGTGATCTTCGCCTGTAATTCATCGCCAGTTATAACTGTGCCCGGATCGGTTGTCCAGTTATAAATATAACTTCCACCAGGCTGGTTGAAACTCCAGGGTGTGATCTCTTCTGATAAAATTTCTTCCACGTTACCGGAACGACGCCGGAAAATTTTCAAAAGCACCATGTTGAAGTCAAGATCATCAGACGTATTTAGCTGGTACTTCACCCTGAACTGTGTGCTGCTTACCTTTTCTATCTGCACCTGCCTGATCGCATCCTGTGCATTTGCCGCTGCTGTTATGAAAAACACCAGGCAGAGCACTATCAATTTATCTAATCTTCGTTGCCACATTGCCTGAAGTTTTTGCGAGTAAAATGTCTGTATCATTACCTGTTATACCAAGCAGGTCAATTGCAGATACGGTATTCAAATCTGAATTGAATGAATAGTTCTTTGATGAACCACCATTAATGGGAATTTTAAGCAGGCGACCATTATGCACTGCCCATATATTATTCTTTTTGTCAAGCTCAAATCTTTTGGGTGCACTAGTCAGCAAACCACCTGTAGTGCTACTGTTGTAAGCATTGAGGAATGTTCCGTTGCTATTTGCCCTGATCATACCATTACCGGTAGTTAAATAAAGATCACCATTGGGGGCAACGGTCAGTTCACTGGCACCGCCCAAAATTCCTGATGTATTAACAGTATTGATGGAATTTGAATTTACATTCACATAATACAATACGTTTTTATTCGACGTCGTAGCCCATATTCTTCCAGTGGTGGGAGCATAAGCAATTGAAGTAAAATCATTTCCGGTTCCGGTATTAATAACCGTATTTCCTCTTCTTATCTGCCTGTCGTCCGATGTCCACAATGTTCCATCCGATTCAACAGCAATCATATTCAACGTGGTGCTGTTTGAAAATCCTGTTGATGAAAAATAGGATGTCCAGGAGAATGCTGTCACATTAAATTTTGCAACATCACCTTTTCCAAAAATCCACAGGTTATTATTGATGTCACGGAACAACCGGGTATCGCTGTTGAAGCTGAGCGACGATGGAAGATTAATGGCGGAAGACCAGTTTCCTGATGTATCCGTCTTGTACATTTTTCCATTCGTACCGAGGTAAAAAACCTGGAAAGGTGTCAATGCAACCACATCCTGGAAACCGGTGTTCGGTGCATTATTCAGCTGCTTGTAATAGGGTACTCTGATAACTGATGTAAAATTCTGCGCACCACATGAATTTGACGCGCCTATGGTAAGTGT
>JBJMLW010000524.1:0-3809 GCA_045805105.1 Flavisolibacter sp.
CGATGCAGGTACTATAATCACCATCACCGAAATGAAGCAGTGCAATTTTATAATTCAATACCAGTATCCGGTGTTCATCGATGAATAATGCATATTCATTCATCTTTTCTTCAATACCCGGAACCAACGATAGTCCTTTTTTAAAATTCCCGGTGAGAAAGGTCTGGTTAATACGAGCCTGTGCGATGTAGATGAACGACTGGATGCGGAAGTTGTCATTCTCCTGTACACGTTCTGTTTTTGCAAAGGTTTCAAATTTCTCCAGTGTTTCTGGAAAACGTTTGTGGTTGGCCAGGTCAAAGTGGGCATTCATCAGGTTGTGTAAACCTTTTATGTAGTGTCCTGTTTCCACGCGCTTCATTAATGGTTGCATTTCAAAAAGGTTCACCCACTTTTGAGCGTAGCGGTAATACATTAAAAAATCCTGTCGTATGAAAGCATACCAGCTGTAACTCTGGTAGAGGTAAAGACTTTCATAAAATCCACGATCATCGTTGCTGTCACGGGGCAGCAGCTTTTTCATGAATTGTTTTACACCTTCTTCATCTTCCTCATTACGGGCATGGCCATTTTTTATATACCAGCTGTAAAGCTTCAGGGAAAGATTGGAAAGCCTGGCGACGCTGTCAATATGTTTACTTACCTGGATGGCTTCGAGGGATAATTCCTCTGCACGGTCCTGCATGCTTCGCGTGATGTGCAGCGATTCAATTCTTTTTTCAAGGCCGATTGCCTGTGCAAGGAAATTAAATTTCTGGTGCGTTCTTGCAGTTTCTTTTGCCCGGTCAAGAATTCTCAGGCTGTGCAGGTGTAGTCCCTTCTTATAAAGTATATGTGCATAGTCAAACTGCTCATTGAGCTGCAGGTCGATGCTGTCTGCACTTTTCAGTAGACGCAGACTACCTAAAATCTGTTTGTACAGGTGCGCTTTTAAATTGGATAACTGTGATTTCTGGATCTGCGGGATCCTTTTGAGGATGATCTTTTCATCATAGTCCTTCATCTTATCGATCACATCAAACAGCTGAATGATCTTGAGGTTCTCATTGGAAGAACTCCTTTTGATGTACAGCTTGAAATGCCGCTTCTCGGCCTTTTCCAAAGACTGGATCAACTGGAATAATATGTCGGAAAATCTGTTGGACATGTCTCATTCATATCATATCAATCAAACCAGGTAACCAAACAGGTTGTCATCCTTGTTCAGCTCTGTATAATTGATGTGATATTTTTTCAAATTGTGCAAAAGTTCTTTATAGTCTTCCCTGGATTGTAATTCAATTCCAACCAATGCCGGACCGGTTTCCTTATTGTGTTTCTGCATGTATTCAAACCGCGTAATATCATCGGTCGGTCCGAGTACATGGTTCACAAATTCTTTTAGAGCACCCGGTCTCTGTGCAAAGCGGATCAAAAAATAATGCTTCAGTCCTTCATACTGGAGCGAACGTTCCTTGATCTCCTGCATACGGTCAATATCATTGTTGCTGCCGCTAACAATGCAAACCACATTTTTACCTTTGATTGCATCAGCATATTGATCCAGTGCAGCAATCGACAATGCACCCGCAGGCTCTACTACCAGCGCATCTTCATTGTACAATTTTAGTATAGTTGTGCAAACTTTTCCTTCCGCGACCAATAACATTTCGTTAAGAATTTCGCGACAGATGGAAAAAGTAAGGTCACCTACTTTTTTTACAGCAGCACCATCAACAAAACGGTCAATGTTCTTAAGTGTAATGGCATGTCCTGCCTTTAACGCCGACTTCATTGAAGGTGCACCTTCCGGTTCAACACCAATGAGCTGCGTTTTTGGAGAATAAGTATGCATGTACGATCCCACACCGGAACATAATCCGCCTCCGCCAATTGGAATAAAAAGGAAATCAATTTCAGAAAGATCCTCCAGAATTTCTACACCAACCGTAGCCTGTCCTTCAATCACTCTTATGTCATCAAAGGGATGAACAAAGGTCATCTGATTTTCCTTTGTATACTGTTGTGCGGCAACCGCACAGTCATCATATGTATCACCTACCAGCCTGATCTCAATAAAGCCTTCACCGAAAAATTTTGTTTGCTGCACTTTTTGTCCTGGTGTAATGATAGGCATGAAAACCACACCTTTCACACCAAGTTTTTTACAGCTGAATGCAAATCCCTGGGCATGATTTCCTGCACTGGCACATACAACACCTTTTGCAAGTTGTTCGGGAGGCAGACTGCTCATAATGTTATACGCACCACGTATTTTATATGAGCGTACAGGCTGCAGGTCTTCACGTTTCAGGTAAACATTGCAATGATAGTACCTCGAAAGGCTTTCACTTAACTGCAGTGGAGTTCTGTTTACAACTTTGTGTAACCGCTTCACTGCAGCTTCGTAATTAAGATCAAGCTTTATGGATGGTGCATCGATCATGATGTATATAGGGTTGATGAGAAGGGACGCTTCACATAAGTTTCATTCAACGGTGCATCGGGAGCAACAGGTTCCTGGTTTTCAGGACGAAGACTTCTTACTGTTTTTCCTGCCTGCCATAATTCACTTTCACGAAGTTCTTTCAGTTCTTCTTCCAGTTTTTCGCGGTAATCCGTCTTGCTGTTGCTTTCAATAGATTTTGCTGCTTCTTTTCCTGCTGCAACACTTTCATATAATTCTTTGAAAACAGGAGCTGTTGCATCACGGAATTTTTTCCACCAGTCGAGTGCACCTCTTTGTGCAGTAGTAGAACAGTTGCCATACATCCAGTCCATACCATTTTCAGCAACCAGTGGCATCAAAGATTGTGTCAGTTCTTCAACCGTTTCATTAAAAGCTTCAGACGGTGAATGTCCTTTGGAACGAAGCACTTCATATTGAGCAGCGAAGATGCCCTGGATAGCACCCATCAGTGTTCCGCGTTCACCGGTAAGATCGCTGTATACTTCTTTCCTGAAATCTGTTTCAAATAAATATCCGCTTCCAATGGCAATACCCATGGCGGCTACTCTTTCAAATGCACGTCCTGTTGCATCCTGGAAGATGGCATAACTGCTGTTAAGACCACGACCCTGCAAAAACATTCTTCTCAAAGAAGTTCCTGATCCTTTTGGTGCAACCAGAAATACATCCACATCCGGCGGAGGAACAATGTCAGTCTGGTCATTGTAAGTAATTCCAAAACCGTGTGAAAAATAAAGTGCCTTACCTGGAGTCAGGTGCTTTTTTACAGTTGGCCACAATTGTATCTGTGCAGCATCACTCAAAAGAAAACAGATGATCGTTCCTCTTTCCAGTGCATCTTCAATATCAAATAATGTTTCACCGGGAATGAAACCATCTTTCACCGCCTTATCCCATGATTTGGAATGACGGCGTTGTCCAACGATGACGTTGATACCATTATCTCTCTGGTTCAGTGCCTGTCCCGGGCCCTGAACACCATAGCCGATGACAGCTACTACTTCATTTGAAAGTACCTGCCTGGCTTTTGCCAGCGGGAATTCTTCCCTGGTTACTACATTTTCTTCAACACCACCAAAGTTTAGTTTTGCCATTGTTATTTTTTTTAGTTTGAGATTTGAGATTTGAAATTTGATATTCGAGATTAAATAAGCACGATGATTATTATGATGATTATGATTTGTTGTGATTTTTATTAAATGAACGTCCATGGTCCATGGTCCATGGTCTATGGTCTATCGTCCATGGTCCTTCTCACACATCAAAGACCTCTTCGCGCTGATTTAAAAATTCATTCTCCACCAACTCCGGTCCGGCAGCCATACGTTCAAACTCTTTCAGCTTCTCATGGAATCCATGA
>JBJMLW010000525.1:0-12482 GCA_045805105.1 Flavisolibacter sp.
GTATTGAATAAGAGTATCATTGACCGTTATCCCTCAGAAGACATAACACTCTATCAATTATCCGGAGGGTTTATCGGGCTCACTTTGCTTTTACCGGTGTTTGAATATTTTTTTCCTTCTACCTGGACTATGCCTGGAACATGGGACTGGATATGGCTGATTCTTTTAAGCTGGGTCTGTACTATTTTTACTTTTTATCTTAATATCAGAGCGCTGAAGAAAATTTCAGCTTTTACTGCAAACATGGTCCTTACCCTGGAACCAGTATATGGTATTATCCTGGCCTTTATCATTTTTTCCGAAAATAGATTTCTCAGTAAATGGTTTTATGTTGGATTTGCGCTGATTTCAGTTGGTGTCATTTTTCATACGTGGCGGATCGTTCAGTCTAATCGTGAACCATCAATCATCAATCCCGAACCCTAACCAGCAACCAGCACCGGGCAAATCCTCTGGATATTTTAATTCCGCAGATACAGAATTCTTCCATAAATTAGGCCCGACTGCCTATGTTTTTGAACTTTTACTTTTTACTTATTTATGAAACACCTGATAATAATTGTCTCGCTTATTCCCTTATTCGCTGCTGCACAAAAAAAACCTCTCGATCATACTGTTTACGATAGCTGGCAAAGTGTTGGCGAAAGATCCATCAGTAATGATGGTAAGTGGTTAGCATACACCATAACACCACAGGAAGGTGATGCCGCACTGTACATTCAGCCGGTAGCCGGAAATTCCAAAACTGTGATCAGCCGTGGATATAATGCTGTTATTTCAGCAGATAACCGGTATGTTGTTTGTAAAATCAGGCCCTGGTATAAAGACACACGGGAAGCAAGGATCAAAAAGAAAAAGCCTGAAGATTTTCCAAAGGATTCAATGGCTATTATCGAACTGGCTTCCGGAAAAATTACAAGGTTCGCCAAAATCCGTTCATTTAAAATGCCCGAAAAAGGTTACGGATGGATGGCATATCAAAAAGAAAGAGATCCTTCTTCCAGACCGGCTGGTTCGGCTACACAGAAAACAGTGGACAGCCTGCGGAAAAAACTTGATTCACTTACACTTCTCGTAATAAGATTAAAAAATGAAAAAGCTGGATCGGGTGATGGGATTGACGCGGATGATGATCCCGTTACTGGTTCTGGTTTAAATGAAGGCAGTGATGTTGTTTACAGGTCACTTACTGATGGAAAAGAAAGGACATTTAAAAATGTTTCGGATTACCAGGTAAATATGTATGGTCAGAAACTGCTGATGCGCGTTATGCGTTCTCCTGCTGATTCAGCTGGTTTGCAATCTGTAATTTTATTCGATGTTGCAAAGGGCAGTATCGATACTTTGCTCAAGGGAGGAAATGATTTCAGAAATTTTGCGTTGACAGAAGATGGATCAGGTGTTGCTTTTGTTGCTGAAAGGGATTCAGCAAAGTCGCTGCAGAAATTTTGCGGCCTTTATTTATACCGTTCCGGTGATGACAGCGCGCACCTGGTTGCTGATAAAAAATCAGTTGGAATGAACCTGGGTCAGACGGTGAGTGAAAATGGAAGTGTTTCTTTCAGCAAAACTGGCAGAAGATTGCTTTTTGGTACCGCACCCATTCAACCTCCAAAGGATACTTCACTGATCGATATAGATCTTGTAAAGCTGGACATCTGGAATTATAAAGACGACTACCTGATGACACAACAGCTTTTCCAGCTGAATAATGAATTGAAAAGAAATTACCTGGCCGTTTATGACGTTGACAGTAATGATGTACGGCAACTGGGATCAACAGGACTTCCGACAGTAATTCAAACCAATAATGGAGACGGTGAATATTTTGTAGGAATTACTGATACAGGCCGCAGGATTGAATCTCAGTGGGCAGGCCAAACAAAAAAAGATATTTATGCAATTAATGTTAAGACGGGTGAAAGAACGCTGATTAAAAAAAATCACGACGGGCAGACATATCCTTCTTCTACCGGAAAATATGTTTTATTATACGACAACAAAGCCAGGAACTATTTTGTTTGGGATGGTAAGGGGTTAAAAAATATTACTTCGAAAATTAAGGTACCATTATACAATGAGAAAAACGATCTGCCAGATGATCCCAATCCATACGGTATAATGGGATGGCAGGAGAACGATTCCTTTTTATACGTATATGATAAATACGATGCATGGCGTGTTGATCCTAACGGACTCAAAAATCCTCAAACTGTAACGGATGGCAGAATCGGGAAAATCGTTTACCGCTATTTGCGACTCGATAGCAGTGAAAGATCAATCAGGCCCGGACAACAGCTTTTTTTTAAGGCACTTCATGATCCATCTAAAAAAAGCGGATTTGCTTTTACCACCCTGAATAGCCGAGGTATGCACTGGCTTACTCCGTTAGACGAATACTCGTATAATAATTTGCAAAAATCAAAAAATGCAGATGCTTTTATTTTTACAAAGGAGTCATATGTCCTCAGTCCGAACATGTATGTTATTCCCGCTGACGATCATCCCCTTGCATCTGCAACAAACGGTAATGAAAAAGGGAAAGCCGGAATACAAATAAGTTCCACTAATCCACAACAGCAAAACTATAACTGGGGTACAGCTGAATTATATAAGTGGAAATCGTTTGACGATAAGGATGCAACGGGTGTTCTTTATAAACCAGAAGATTTCAACCCTTCGAAAAAGTACCCGATGCTTGTTTATTTCTATGAAGAGCTAAGTGATGGATTGAACAATTATATTGCACCCGCTCCAACTCCAAGCCGGTTAAATATTCCATTTTTTGTTAGCAGGGGATACCTTGTCTTTACCCCAGATATCCGTTATACAAAAGGTCACCCAGGTAAAGATGCATACAACTATGTTGTGAGTGGCGCACAGTCTTTGTCAAAAAATAAATGGGTAGATTCAAAAAATATCGGAATACAAGGGCAAAGCTGGGGTGGATACCAGGTAGCTTACCTGGTAACAGCAACCAACATGTTCAAAGCTGCATGGGCCGGTGCGCCTGTAGTGAATATGTTCAGTGCTTACGGCGGTATACGGTGGGAAAGCGGTAATAACCGCCAGTTCCAGTATGAAAAAGGTCAAAGCCGTATCGGGTATACTCCCTGGGCCCGTCCTGATCTGTACATTGAAAATTCTCCTTTCTTCCATTTGAAGAATGTTACTACACCACTGGTGATTATGTCTAATGATGCAGATGGCGCAGTGCCCTGGTACCAGGGAATTGAATTCTTTACTGCAATGCGTCGCCTGAATAAAAAAGTATGGCTGCTGAATTATAATGGTGAAGCGCATAACCTTGTAGAAAGAAAAAACCGAAAGGATATCCAGATCCGTGAACAGGAATACTTCGACTGGCAGCTTAAAGGCGACAAGCCTGCCTAATGGATTACAGAAGGTGTTCCTGCTGTGAGAAAAGGAAAAGACTGGGGACTGGAACTGGTGGAAGAGGAAAATAGAGTAACGAATAATTGAACATCAGAACATGGAACAAGGAACAATAGAATAATCGAATTAAGGAGAAAGAATTTACAATATTCAATATTCAATTTTCAAATTACAAGGTAGGTTGTGATGCTCTTTCATTGCAAACATGTTGAGTGAGGGATGAATTATGAATGAAAAATAATCTGCGTCTTCAAAACTTTGCTCCTTGTCGTGAAACGTTAAGCAACAGACATGTACTTCACCAGACATCGCTTTGCGATGGGAAGCAGTGTTTCATCAACCGGAAATGCCAGTCCGGTTTCAATACTATACACAGCAGGGTTAGGAAGTTCGTTGCGGTTCCGGATCAGGTTGAATTTGTATTGCTCATACGTATTTGAAAGACTCCGGTTCATCTGGTCTACAAATGAAGTTTTGATACTTCTGAATTTTTCATCGTGTTTTTCAAAGATGGAAAGCCGGTATTGATATACACGCGCCGTTTTTGTATTGCCGGAAGTAAGAAAAAAATAACCTTCCTGTATGTCTAACGGAATCAATCCGATTGGTGTAATGGTGATGCTTTCCTCTACTAATTCATAAATTTCTGTTCCGCTGCTGATCGTAGTTTTCATTTCAAGAGCAGAATAATTGATGATCTGTTCCAGTTCATTCATCAGCTCATTGTCTTCGATCATCTGTTCATACAGGCCCTGAAGTTTTTCTATCTGAATCCCGGTAAGTTTTTTTGGAAAGTGCTCCTGCAGGTATTTTTTATTTTCGCGAAAGGCAACAAGGTTATTATAATGGAAGATGAGATCTGCAAGCTGCGGATAAAGTTTGCTCTCATTAAAATATGTATTGATTTCCTTCAGGTAAGCAAGGAGTGTATATTTCTTCAGCTCGAAATCAATATAACCTTCAGCAAACCAGGTTTCGGATAACTGTTTCATAGACTAAGGTTTTCATACACTAATTTAATAAATAGAAAATTAATTTCATATACCTGCTATCTTTAAACTGTTAATTCCACCATTATGCAGCGTTTATACATATTTTTTATTGTCTTTTTTGCCGCTTCATGCAATGCCAGTACCTATTATGTAGTGAGGCATGCCGAAAAAGTAAATTCTCCTTCAATGTCTATAGACGTTCCTCTTACTGAAGGTGGAAAGCAAAGGGCCGAAGCATTGAAAAAAACACTGGCTAAAGAAGGCATTACCCAGATATATTCAACCAACTACAACCGTACCAGGGCAACTGTAATGCCTATTGCTGAGGATCGTAATATCAGGATACAACTTTATGATCCAAGAGACACATCTTTCGTGAGCCGGTTGAAAAAAATCAACAAGGCTCAAGTACTCATTGTGGGTCATTCAAATACTGTCGATGATATTGTTAACCAATTGTCTGGTACTCATACAGTTCCTGGCGACCTGCCCGATTCGCAGTACGGAGATTTATTTGTGATAAGGAAAAAAGGAAATAAGACGACTGTTGAGAAGAAACATTTTGGATTATAGAAAAAAGGGATTGGGGATTGGAATTAGGTCTGCATGGTTAAATGAAGAGTATCTTTTCTCCAATTACATCTTATCCTTGCCTTCTTAGTATTCTCTATCTGCATTAAAATTTTCGAGTTCATTTGCAACCGCAGTAAGAAAAGTTGCCCCGAGACTGCCATCAATGATGCGGTGATCATAGCTCATAGACAAATACATCATGTGGCGGATTGCAATGCTGTCACCGTGTGGTGTTTCCACAACAACAGGACGTTTTTTAATTGCACCTACAGCAAGAATTGCTACCTGCGGCTGGTTGATGATTGGTGTTCCCATCAGGCTGCCAAACGTTCCAACATTAGTAAGTGTGAAAGTGCCATCAGCAATATCTTCCGGTCTTAGCTTGTTATTTCTTGCCTGGTCTGCCAGGTAATTGACTCTTTTGGTTAATCCAACAAGGTTTAGCTGGTCTGCATTCCTGATAACGGGTACAATGAGATTACCGCCTGGCAGGGCAGTGGCCATCCCGATATTGATATCTTTTTTGATAAGGATGTTTGTTCCGTCAACAGAACTGTTGATCAAAGGAAATTTTTTAATGCACCTTACAATGGCTTCAATGAAAAGCGGTGTAAAGGTAATTTTGGTTCCTTCACGTTTTTCAAATTCTTTTTTAGTACGGTCTCTCCACATTACAAGATTGGTAACATCAGCTTCAGTGAACGAAGTGACGTGCGGGCTGGTATGCTTGCTGCGCACCATGTGATCTGCAATCAGCTTCCGCATTCGGTCCATTTCAATCATTTCAACATTGCCCGAATATGTTGCGATCTGGTTACCGGGAGATTCTGCTTGCCTGGATTCCACGCGATTCATGGGAATCACCATTTGATCCTGGTTGCCTGTGCGGGGAACATTGGTTGAAACTTTTCCGGAACGTTTCTGGTTTACATAATCGAGTATGTCTTTTTTTGTTACCCTGCCTTCATTACCAGTTCCACCGATTTTTTCAAGTTCACCCATGCTCACACCTTCCTGCGCTGAGATGTTTAATACTAGTGGAGAATAAAACCGGTTTCCATTGGAGCTAACTGATGGATTACCATTGGCAGTTGCTGAAACATTTGATTTCCGGATATTTTCCTGTTGTTGTGGTGTGTAAGATGATGTTTCTTTTTGCTGGGGTGGAGGAGCAGCGGGTGCCTGAACTGAAGTATCTGCAGCACCTGTTTTAATGCGCGCTATAACACTTCCTATGGGTACAACATCATTTACATTAAAAAGAATTTCTTCAACAACCCCTTCTGCTGTTGAAGGCACTTCACTGTCAACTTTATCGGTTGCAATCTCCAGTACCGTTTCATCCATCTTTACCTGGTCTCCCGGATGTTTGTGCCATTTTAAAATGGTTGCTTCCATAATACTCTCACCCATCTTAGGCATTACCAGCTCAACTGTCGCCATACAGAAATCTTTTGTTTAATTAGTTAACTAATTACAGGCTATTATTATAATTGCTCATGGTTCATTGTTTAAGTTGCTTCCAACTTCAGAAAGAAATGAGCCAGGTCACAACTTTCTTATCCGCCAAAAGTAAGCATTGCCGGTTAATGCTCCTTTTCCTGCTCTGTTACAAATCTGAAAAGCATGGTTAACGCCGTACTGGCTGCCATTTCAATATTTCTTTGCCTGTCGAACCTGAAAAAATGTTTCACTGATTTTATCGTCTTCTCATTTCCTACAGCAATCCACACGGTTCCCACAGGTTTTTCATCTGATCCTCCATCCGGTCCCATGATCCCGGAAGTAGCGATTGCGTACGTGGTGTTCAACTTTTTAATAGCCCCTCTTACCATTTCCTGAACGGTTAGTTCACTCACTGCACCATATTTCTTTAGTGTTTCCTCATGAACATCCAGCATTTTTATTTTGGATTCATTTGAATAAGCAACGACACTTCCGTTAAAAATTGAAGATGATCCGGGAAGAGAGGTAATGAGTTGTGCAATATAACCACCCGTACAACTTTCCGCTGTAGCAACTGTAGCACTTCCTGAACGAAGCTTTCTGCTGACTGCGTCCTGTAATGAAATATCTTCATTCGCCACCAGCCATTCCTGAACAAGTTTTTGCAATTCTATAAACCGGCCATCCAGTTCCTTTTCAATCTTTTTTTTATCACTGCCTTTACCCGTAAGCCTTAACCGGACAAGTCCGTAAGCTGGCAGGTAAGCAAGTTTGATATTTTGTGGTAATGAATTTTCAAAATCTTCTATGCGGTCCGCAATCGTAGATTCTCCTACTCCTGATGTAAGTAATGTTCTGTGAAGCACACCGGGTAGTTTTAATCTTTTTTGTAATTCAGGGATGACACTTTGCAACATAAGACCTTTCATTTCATTGGGCACGCCGGGCAATGATATGTAAATGACACCTTTTTTTTCAAACCACATTCCTGGTGCTGTTCCCCTGGAGTTCTGCAAGATGGTACAGTTATCAGGAACTTCAGCCTGGGTAAGATTCCTTGCTATCAATGGCCTGTTGAGTTTTGTAAAAATATCCTGCACGTTTTGCAAAGCCAGTTCATTAGTCACCAGCTTTGACCCAAAATAAATACAAAGGGTAGGCTTCGTAATATCGTCAGCAGTTGGTCCGAGACCTCCTGTAATAATTACAATTTCTGAATCTTTGCCTTCTGATTCAAGTGCATTAAGAATATCCTCTTTTACATCGCCAACTGCAACTCTTTTTTTTACCCATATACCAATCCGGTTCAATTCTTTCCCGATAAAAGCACTATTTGTATCAACCGTCTGGCCAATTAAAAGTTCATCGCCTATGGTAATGATGGAAGCATTCACCTGTTGCATTGCAAAAAACCTATTTTAGTGCAATGTACGATTCAATGAAAAAGATTTTGACTTCCATTGGTTTGATGTGTTGCTTTTTCACGAATGGCCAGGGCATCAGTCAAAAATTACAGCTTGCATTTCAGAATTTTGAATTGGATTCCCAGGTGCGGAATGCTATCTCATCGCTGTATGTTACTGATGAAAATGGGAATGTGATATTTGAAAAAAATGCAGGTGTAGGATTGGCGCCGGCATCTACCCAGAAAATCATCACTGCAGCTACAGCATATGAAATCCTGGGGAAGAATTACCGATATAAAACGTATATCGGGTATGATATAGGTATGAAGGAACATCAGATAACGGGCAATCTATATGTTGAAGGTAACGGGGATCCTACATTAGGAAGTTTCAGATGGAAAAGCACGAAGGATACACAGGTGCTGGAAAAAATTGCAGGCATATTGAAAAATAAAAGCATAAACAGGATCCGCGGCGACCTGTGGATAGATGATTTGAAATTCGGTGTCAATCCGGATCCGGGCGGCTGGATATGGGAAGACATGGGTAATTATTATGGCGCCGGAAGCTGGGGACTGAACTGGAGAGAAAATCAATACGATCTTGTTTTCCAGCCATCAAAATATGAAAATGAATATGCGCGCTTGTTGCGAACATCTCCTTATGTGTATGACTTTATATTAAATAGCATCGTCAGAACAGGTGCACCAGGTTCCGGAGATAACGGTTATGTATATACGGTTCCTTATTCAAAAGAAGGATTTGTTACTGGTACGATACCCCAGGGGAAAACTGAATTTACAATATCGGGTTCCCTGCCACAACCGGCGAAGCAATTAGGAATGGAATTGATAGCCTATCTTAAATACAGGAACATTGGAATTAACGGTAAATTAAAATTGTATTCAGACTCTATCCTGAAAAAGAATGGCGTGCGTAAAGCCATGCTTGAACTGGATTCTATTGTTTCTCCTTCAATGGATAGTATGATGTATTATTTTCTGCAGAAAAGTATCAACCTTTATGGGGAAACATTTCTTAAAACATTTGCACTTGAAAGATTCCATGATGGGAATACCGAAAAGGCAATTGAAATATTGCAGGATTTCTGGAAGGCGAGAGGCATTGAAACTACAGAACTGAATTTGGCTGACGGATCCGGTCTTTCTCCACTGAACAGGGTAACAACCAGAAGCCAGGTGAAAGTTCTGTTATATGCAAGTAAGCAAAACTGGTTCACGGGGTATTTTGATGCCATACCTGTTTATAATGGAATGAAAATGAAAAGCGGCACCATCAATGGGGTCAAGGGTTTTTGTGGTTATCAAACATCGAAGAATGGAAAGAAATATGTATTCTCCTTTCTCGTGAATAATTATAATGGATCTTCAACTTCAATAGTAAATAAAATGTACCGCGTTCTGGACGTACTGAAATAGACATAGGCAAATTGTCTCACTTAATCCGGATCAGCTGGAATAAATGCAATAACTAACATCGCATAAAATACATTAAACTTTAAACCTTAAACTTTTTTCCATGAATGAACAAAATTTCCAAAATCACCGACAGTATGTATTCGGATATCATATCCTGACAAGCATCCTGATTTTTGCTTTTCTCGGTGGTGCTATCACAAACCTGGTTTTATCTTCCCAGGCAGATAAATATGATGCATGGCTACTGGTGCTTGCAGCAGTGATTTTTATTTTACTCGGTTGGTATGCAAGAGCATTTGCCCTTCGTGCACAGGACAGGGCGATCAGGGCAGAAGAGCACCTTCGCTATTTTATACTCACTGGTAAAAAAATGGATCAAAGAATTTCCATGCGACAGATCATTGCTTTACGATTTGCAGGTGATGAAGAATATCCATCGCTCGTACAAAAGGCTGCTGATGAAAATCTCGGTTCGGATTCCATTAAAAAAGAGATCAGGAAATGTCGGGCAGACAGGCATCGGGCGTAAACTCGATGCTGGAAAGCGGGGAGCTTCGAGCTTCGAGCCACGAGTGTGTTCGAATCATTGTAACATCTTTCCTGATTTTCTATTAAGTTACTTTCCGATTGGCAAAAAAATGAATGACTACTTCTTCACTGGAATGAATCTAACTCGCAACTCGCAGCTCGAAGCTTGCATACTACCTTAACCGCTTTAAAATTTACTTTCCGATAAACCTGTCCAGGCTCACTTTTCCCGGTCCCATTAAAAGAATGGTGATAAAGCATACCAGGAAAATGCCGGCGGGTTCGCCTTTACCGAAGAATTGACCCTTGTGTGCTGAAAAAAGTGCAACGGCCATGGTAATGATCAATGGAATGGCAGCAAAACGGGTGAAAAGTCCGAGTATGATAAATGCAGAACAAAAGAATTCTGCAAAAACAACCAGGGAAAGGGATGTAGTAGCCCCCAGGCCAAATGGGTCGGCAAACTCATGACTCTTCTGAGCGAAATGCATTAATTTATCCAATCCATGCTGTATCATCATCAGGGAACCCGCACCTACGCGCAGGACGAGCATGGCCAAGGAAAATACATTCTCGGAAACATCAGTACTGAATAATCTTTTCATCTGAATTTGGAATTTGCAGCAAGAATACGCAAACAAATTCAAACCTGCAGCAAAGGGTAAAGTCACCTTCAGCAATTGTACATTTGCGAAAGTTTGCGGTTGCTCTAAGAGATAAAAAGAGTAAAGGGTAACTAATGTTTCTTCTGCCTGATTCCGAAGCTGTGTGAATGAGCAGTGGATCCTTTTACCTCATTCTTTTTCTCCTTTGCTCTTAGGTTAATTGCTCATGATTTGTTAAACATGCTCATCCATTATTGATTTTATCGTTGCTTTGGAATGATGTTTGGGCCCTGTTCAAAATAATTAGAATCTTTAAAGCGTTATGCTTCCAATGGTTAAAGAACCTCTTATGAAGAAACTTTGCTTTCCTGTTGTGTTTTTGATTTTATCCTCTGTTGTATCCGCCCAGCAAACCTTTTTAATTTCTGATCAGCAGAACAAATTCAATGAAGCAAAGGAATATTACCAGAAAGGTCAGTATAACCTGGCTTACCCCATTTTCCAGGAATTAAAACAAAGTATCAGCGAAACAGACCTGGTGAATCATCCCATCATCTCCCAGGAAATATTTTACTATACTACTTCTTCCGCTCTCATGCAGAATGATCCAAGGTCGGAACAGGAGGCACTTGATTATATTGAACTGATAAAGAATAATTCAAGGGTTCAGATGATGTCATTTCAGCTGGCAGAATTTTACTTCCGGCAGAAAAGATATTCAGATGCTATCGCTCTTTATGAAAAAGCGGGTATTGCCAACCTGAGTAACCGGGAAATAGCAGATGCAAAATTTCACCAGGGCTATTCCTATTTTACCCTACAACAATTTGCGCAGGCTAAACCATTACTGGATGCGATACGGCAGGTGAAAGATGACCCCAATTATATCGATGCAAATTATTATTACGGGTTTATTGCTTTCCGCGATCGCAATTATAACCAGGCCCTTGAAAGTTTTCGTGTCGTTGAAAATGAACCGGGTTATGAGGCCATCGTTCCATATTATATTGCGCAGATCTATTATGTACAGGGCAAAAAAGACGAAGCTATTGCATACGTTGAAAGCAAGGTAAAAGCAGGACAGACACAATATTATGACCTTGAATTAAAGCAACTCCTTGGACATGCCTATTTTGAAAAAAAGGATTATACAAAAGCCGCTACCTATCTCGGCGATTATGTACACCATTCAAAAAAGGTGAGGAGGGAAGATTTGTATGAAGAATCATACGCATTTTACCAGACCGGCCAGTATGCCAATGCAATTGAAGGTTTCAAGCAACTGAGTGGTAAGGAAGATTCGCTTAGTCAGCATGCGATGTACCTGCTTGGTGATTCATACCTGAAAACCTCACAGAAAGCAAATGCAAGAAATGCATTTTTATTCAGTGCATCCAATAACAGTAACCAGGTGCAGCGCGAAATCTCCAGGTTCAATTATGCGAAGCTTTCTTATGAACTAGGATACCAGGATGAAGCTTTGAAAAACCTTCGCAGTTTTCTTACTGATTATCCGCAATCAGAATATCGTGATGAGGCTACTGAACTTCTGGTAGGTGCACTGGCAAACACCAATAATTATCGCGATGCACTCACACTCCTGGAAGGTATTCAGTCGCCTTCTGCCAATGTAAAAAAATTGATGCCAAGAATTTTATATGGACGTGCAACTGAATTAATAAATGACGGACAACTGGCAGATGCGGATGCGATGCTCAACCAGGTTTTAAAAAGCCCCGATAATGCCTCTGTACTTCCCCTCGTAAATTTCTGGAAAGGAGAATTGTCGTACCGAAATAACAAGATTGATGACGCCATTCGGTATTATCATGCGTACCTCAATGCAGGTGCACCTGTTTCCGGGGAAGCCAATGAGCGTAATGTGAAATACAACCTTGGTTATTCTTATTACAGAAAAGAAAATTACGGTCTCGCTAAAACGTATTTTGAACCGCTCGCTGCATCTGTTAATCTAACATCAGATCCTTTGACCCAGGATGCTTATATGCGCACTGCTGATGTTTATTACATGAACCGGAATTACACACAGGCAAAAAGCATGTATGATAATGTAATTAAATTTTCATGGCCTGCAGA
>JBJMLW010000526.1:0-4764 GCA_045805105.1 Flavisolibacter sp.
AAGTCCCTTCGGTCCAAGGTAAACCGATGTTGATGTAACAAGGTCTTTGCCATATCGAATGAGATCACCCTCTGCTCCGTCAGGAATAGAATTTTCATCCGGTGCAATCCATTCTTCATTTTCCCTGTACATAGCGGAAGAATAAATTATTGCTGAATGAGATGATTTTGAAGACAGCATGCTGCCCAGGATTAAGCCGGTGCTGATAATCCCAAGGCATAGAGGGCACCAGTATGATTGCAGGAAGCGCATGGTTGCCGTTAATTTACGAAATCGGGCGATTAGTTTATTATTTTGGATGCAGTATTAGCTGCGCGGTTCTTGCCATGCGCCGCGCGACTTATTGTAACTATCATTTTATTAAGATTAAGGAGGAAAATGGCTAAAGAAAAGTGAGAACACTAAAACGGAATTAACTGTAAATAATTCTTAACGACCCAACTCTCCACAGCACCTTTCCGCGAAATCCAATCCAATCCGCGAAATCCTTTTCTTCAATCCGCGCAATCCGCGATAATTTTTTTTAACTTAATGATTACTGAATGCATTGACTCCTTATTTTCGCCATACATGCTGCAGGCATATTTCCAGGATCAACTGATAGAAGCAGGTTGCGATGAAGCAGGACGCGGATGCCTTGCTGGTCCGGTGTATGCTGCTGCAGTAATTCTTCCGAGGGATTTTCAACATCCTTTTTTAAACGATTCCAAACAGCTCACTGAAGAACAGCGCTATGAACTTCGGCCTGTCATAGAAAAGCAGGCGATTGCATTTGCCGTAGCCAATCTTTGCAACAGGAAGATTGATAAGTTCAATATTCTGAAAGCAGCCCTGAAAAGTATGCACCTCGCTGTGAAACAGCTCATTCCCCAACCGGAATTATTACTGATTGATGGCAACAGGTTCAGGCCTTATAAAAAAATTCCTCATCGCTGTATCATTCAGGGTGACGGACTCTATGCCTCCATTGCGGCCGCAAGTGTACTCGCCAAAACATACCGCGATGATTATATGAAACAGTTGCATCATAAGTATCCGCGTTATAACTGGGCTCAGAATAAAGGGTACGCTACAAGAGAACACCAGGCAGCACTTGATAAATTCGGTCCATGCCGATATCATCGCACTTCTTTCCGCCTTAGTTATACCGAACAGGAACTGGCCACCCAGGAAATGGCTGACTGAGGTGCAGCAGATTAATCTCTTTTATTGTCTAATAAATGCTGACCGGCCTGTTTCGGCAAGGACAGGCTCCGGAAGATCTGCCGTAAAAGAATGGTTGAAGGTTAACAGGCATCGCCCCGCGCGATGCTTTGTTTTTACCACAGATTATTACATGGATGACATTGATTTCACAGATGGGTAGTTTATGAAATGAATAGCCTAATAAATCGCGTAATTCGCAGCGCGCAGCTATTCTCCCCATTCTCCCGCACCCCTTCTCAAAACCTCCGTCGGTTCTTTTGTAAAATCGATGATGGTAGATGGAATGATTCCACCAATGCCTCCTTCAATCACCACATCAACCAGGTGTTCAAAACGGTCGTGGATAATTTCAGGGTCGGTGTAGTCTTCAACATTTTCACCAGGAAGAGATGCACTCAGGATCGGGTTGCCTAATTCCTTTACAATGCAACGTGCAATCTTGTTATCGGGAACCCTGATACCAACTGTATCTTTTTTTGTTTTCAGCAGCTTCGGCACATCCCTGCTGGCAGGTAAAATAAATGTATAGGCACCAGGAAGGTACTTTTTCAGGGTCCGATAAACCGGCGTATCAAGTTGCCTGGTATATTGACTCATATCACTAAGGTCATAACAAACGAAGGATAAGTTTGCCTTTTGCGGTAATACATTCTTGATTCGGCAGATCCGCTCTATTGCCTTGTGATGATAAATGTCACAACCAAGTCCATAGATTGTATCGGTTGGATAAATTATCACCCCGCCTTTCCTGAGTATTCCCACTACCTGGAGGATCAGCCTTTCCTGGGGATTCTCCGGATGAATGTGCATGAGCATAATGTTAATTTAATGACAGTTTCAAAGGGATATGTGATCACAATAAAATCTTTACTACTTTAGGTTTGGATTAGAGGCTAAACTATACACACATGCAATTGCAAGACATTCCCGTATTTACTGATTTAGATCCGGCTGTGTTCAGAGAGGAATTTTATATTCCTCAAAAACCTGTTGTTATTAAAAATCTTGCAAAGACCTGGCCCGCTTACCGGAAATGGAACTGGGAATATTTTAAACAACTTGTGGGTGATAAAAAAGTTGCTCTTTACAATAATATCAAGAGCGACGCATACACACCTATCAATACAGCTGATGATTATAAATCGTTCGGCGAATATATTGATATGATCAGCGAAGGTCCTGCAGGCTGGCGGATTTTCCTGTTTAATATTTTCGATCATGCACCTGAACTTGTAAAGGATTTTACATGGCCTGAAGAATTCATAAAAGGATTTGTCAAAAAATACCCGATGCTTTTTGTCGGTGGCGCATCTTCCATCACCCATATGCACTTCGACATCGATATGTCGCATATTTTACATACACAGTTCGCAGGAAGGAAGAGAGTGTTGCTGTTTCCTTTTTCTGAACAACATAAACTGTATCGCAAACCATGGGAAGTGTTGAGCATGGCAGATTTCTCAAATTATTATAATGACCGCAGCAAAATTGATTATGAACGTTTCCCTGCGTTGAAATACGCCAAAGGATATGAAGTGATTCTTGATCATGGCGATACACTCTTTATGCCTGCAGGTTACTGGCATCATATGGAATATCTCGACAGCGGCTTTGCCATGAGCCTTCGCGCGTTTCAGCCTTCTCTTTCAGGAAAACTGAAAGGAGCCTGGAATCTTTTCGGCATGCGCAGCATTGATACCATGATGAAAAAAACTGCACCGAAATGGTGGTACGAGAATAAACAGAAAAAGATTTTCGAGAATGCGAGAAAAGAGATGATTGCAGTCGTCAGTCCACAGTCGTCAGTCCACAGCCTTGAACTACAGTCGAAAGTTTCTCACTCTACTGAACATTAAAAATGGTGGGACGTAAGTTGTCAGCCGTCAGTCATCAGACGTCAGACGAGAACCACATTTGAAGAATTCTGATTATCTACTAATAAAGTAAGTCATTGACGTCTGCCGACTGTCGTCTGATGACTGAAAACTCTTTGCCGACTACACTATATTCCATACTTCATTCCCTCGCAACAGCTTATCCAGATCAGCCGGTTTCTTCACCTTTGCATTTTCTATCTGCTGCTTCAGCATGTCCTCATATGTAGGGCGAATGGAAGTATAAAAAACACCAAATGGTCGTGGAAGGTGATTGGCAGATTTTGGATCGTCGAACATTCTTGTAAGGATCTGTGCTTTGTAAACGTCTCTTTCGTCATGTACCCATAAGTCGTTTACGCTGTTATTTCCTTCATTAAGGTTTACAACTATAGGAGTGAATCCTTCAAGCCGGATACCCTTATCCCTGCTGGCACCAAAAACAAGTGGCTGTCCATGTTCCAGGAAAAGCGCCTCATCAGCTTTCGTTGCTTTTTCGGTGAACATTTCAAAAGCACCATCATTAAAGATGTTACAGTTCTGATATATTTCCAGGAAAGATGAACCATAGTGTGCATTCGCCCGGAGTAGCATCGCCTGCAGGTGTTTCACATCGCGATCCATACTTCTTGCTACAAAAGTTGCATCGGCTCCCATGGCCAAAGCGAGTGGATTGAACGGGTGATCAATACTTCCAAAAGGTGTAGACTTCGTAACCTTGTTTTCCTCTGATGTAGGAGAGTACTGTCCTTTCGTCAATCCGTAAATCTGGTTATTGAACAAAAGAATATTTACATTAAAATTCCTGCGCAGAAGATGAATGGTATGATTTCCCCCGATACTCAGTCCATCTCCATCACCGGTTACAATCCACACACTCAGATCCGGTCTCGATGCCTTGAGTCCACTTGCAATGGCAGTTGCGCGTCCATGAATGGAATGCATACCATATACATTCATATAATACGGAAACCGGGATGAACATCCGATTCCCGAGATGATGGCAATATTTTCACGCGGCAATCCGAGCGTTGGCAAAACTTTCTGTACCTGGGCAAGTATCGAATAATCTCCGCAGCCAGGACACCAGCGTACTTCCTGGTCGGTGGCGAAATCCTTTGCTGTTAATTGCGGAGGGTTTGTAGTAATAGTTTCCATTTATGAGATTTTAATGCAACAATAGAACAAGGAACAAGGAATATTAGAACATTAGAATGCATTTTCAAAAGTGAGAAGTTTGTAAATTAATCCTTTTTCTTATTGTCCTTTTGCTGGTTTTTGTTCATTTGTGCTGTATGAATACTTTTTACAAAAATTGAAATTAACTGATTGGTTTCATCTAAAATCGAATCTAAGTTTTCAATTGAATGCCATTTCAATCGTTTTATTATCCGTAAACAGTTAAAACTTTCACGAAGTTCTTTTAAAGCGATCTTCATTTTATGTATAAAATCATTGCGGCTTTCTGCCCCCTGAGCTTCTCCATATTGTAATGCTGGTGCAGTTCCGCTTCTGATAAGCTGGCTAGTTAAATGATTCCCGGCGATTGTTTTTGGCAACCTTTCAGTTAATTCAATAATCAATGCTGCTAATTCAATTAAACGGATATCCAAATCTTTTTTTTGCTTTTCCATCTTTAAAATTCCGATACCAATCTATAACTATAAAGAGAAAAAGATCAGAA
>JBJMLW010000527.1:0-3041 GCA_045805105.1 Flavisolibacter sp.
TGCGACGCCTCCTGCACAGAAACTTAAAATCAAACCAGGATTCAGACTGATGACCATTAATGCGCCATCAGACTTTAAAAAAAACCTGGGTCAGTTACCAACTGGTGTAACCCTATCTGATACTGCCAGGGATCCAAACCAGATACATTGGTTTGTAAAAGACAAAAACCAGATGGAAAAAGAATTAAAAATGGTGCTTACCCTGGTAAAAAATGATGTTGTTTGCTGGATTTACTATCCGAAGGGCTCATCAAAAATCCAGACAGACCTTACGCGTGATAAAGGGTGGGAATCATTGCTGAAGCATGATGATTTACAATGGATCAGCCTCATTTCATTCGATGATACATGGTCGGCATTTGGCATGAGGCTTAAAACAGATGCTGACCGTAAAAAGGAAAGCAGGCCACACGACCGGCCGGTTTTTGATTTTGTTAACCCGGTTACAAAAACGGTTACATTGCCCGATGACCTGGCAACAGCTTTAAAAAAGTCTAAGAAGGAAAATGATTTTTTTCAAAACCTTTCGTTTACCAATAAAAAAGAATACATAGAATGGATTGTAACGGCGAAAAGAGAAGAAACAAGAACAGCAAGAGTGAAAGAATCAGTTGAAAGATTGGGAAAGGGATGGAAAAATCCGGCGAACAGGTAGAGGGCATGCTACGAGCTTCGAGCTGCGAGGCTTTATAGAAACCTTCACTTTATAATCGAACTTCTGATTTAGTATAATATTGATAATTTTATTTAATGCCAAATTTTTACTTTGTAATGAATAAATTGCAGTTACCATCTCGTCGCTCATAGCTCATAACGCGAAGCTTCTTCTATGTCTCTCGATACCGAAATATATTCCCGATTAATTGCTGCAAAAGCATTTATGGATGAACATTACAGTGAATCCATTAGCCTTGAACAAATTTCAAAAAAAGCGTTTTTATCCCGTTTTCATTTTCACAGGTTGTTTTCACAGGTGTACAGAAAAACCCCGCATCAGTATCTTACCCGGCGCAGGATGGAAAAAGCAAAGGACCTTCTGGAAGAAAATAAAACTGTAACTGATGTATGTAATGAAGTAGGTTTTGAAAGCCTGGGTTCATTCAGTGTATTGTTTAAAAAAGAAATTGGATTTGCACCACAGTACTATCGCAACATGGCCTGGTTGAAAAAACAAAAGTCTCTTGAACAACCCAGGAAGATGGTTCCGCATTGTTTTATAGAAAGCTACAAGCTATGAAGAGGAAGCTACGAGCTTCGAGCTTCGAGCTATGAGAAGGGAGATGAGAACCAGGTCTTTTAAAAAAGTAGATTACCTAAACCAGCTAGAAGCTCGCAGCTCACATTTCACAAAAGCAAGTTTCAATAAATAATATCACCATCCTCCCATTAGCTTCGCTATAAACAGCACATTATGGTAACCAAACTTTCACACACATCTTTTTTTGTAAATGACCAGGATAAGGCATACGATTTTTATGTAAACAAATTGGGTTTCCGCGTGAATACAGATGCCACCATGGAAAATGGTTTCCGTTGGTTAACAGTAACCCCCCCTGAACAACCCGAACTGGAGATTGTATTATTCCCGGCTACCGGTAATGCCAGTGGATTTGATGACGATGTAAAAGCAGCTCTGAAACTTCTGCTGGATAAAGGTGTTATGGGGGCTGGTGTATTAAGCACACCTGATGTTAGGGCAACATACCAGGAACTAAAAGCTAAAGGGGTTCATTTCAAATCAGAGCCAAAAGAACAATTTTATGGAATTGAATGTATAGTAACCGATGGTTGCGGTAACTGGTTTAGCATGACGCAGCCGAAAGAATAAGTAATTAACTTTTAGTAGGACAATTCTCCTTTATTGGGTTTTATATTTGGAACACATTTGACCCGGTATGAGAATTGTCCTGTTTTGTATCCTGTTTGTAGCGAGCTTCCATTCGCATTGCCAGAAAACTTCATCCAACATTACTATTGATTCTTTACCTGAATCGCAGATTGACATACCCATACAATTAAGTCTCAAACCAATTTTCCGGCTGGCGGAAAATAATGTAGATACAGTTTTTACTTCGCCCAATTATCCAAATGACTGGGTGCAGTCCGATTGTGCAACCAGATATAAATATCATTTCAGAAGGTCTCCGCTCAACATGACCATGAATGGAACGACACTGAATCTTTCTTTTACAGGCTATTACCAGATTATTGGTTCTACCCGTGTTTGTGTGAGCGGTACTGTATTATCTCCATGGACCCCACCCTGCCGTTGTGGATTTGATGAAGCTGAAAGGAAAGTAACGGTTGGATTCAGCAGTACATTCCAGCTGCAACCCAATTTTATTCTGAATTCGAAACTTGTTAGAAACGAACCACAGCCACGCGATAAATGCTCTGTATGTTTCTGGGGCCAGGATATTACAACCGAAGTAATGAAGGGATTGAAAGAAGAACTGGATGCATCAAAAAAATCAATGGAAGATTCATTTAGTGTAATTAACCTGCGTCCGTATATGCAACAGGCCTGGAATATGCTGTGTGGTGTGTATGCTATTCCTAACGTAGGATATTTTACACTGCATCCTAAAAAATTACGTATGGATAATATCAATGCCAGGAATGATCTCCTGAATATTAATATAGGTATTTCTGCAACGCCTGTTGTCAGTTTTATTAAACCGGATATTCCGGTTACACCCGTTCCTAACCTTACGGCAGCAAATAATCCCGGTGGTTTTAACGTGTACCTGGAAGCAGCCCTTCAATATGATTCACTCAGTCGTGTAATGGATGGATACCTTTCCCAGAAAAGATTTGAAGTGACTGAAGGATTATTTAAAAAACACATTGTAATTGAAAAGACAACCGTTTCCGGAGATGAAAACGGTAACCTTCTGATTGGCGTAAATTTCAGTGGCTCATTTGATGGTACGGTAAACTTTACCGGGAAGCCGGTATACAATCCTGAAAAGAAAACAATTGAAGTGCAGGATCTTGACTATGACCTGAAAACTAAAAATGTATTACTTAAAACTGCTAAA
>JBJMLW010000528.1:0-4266 GCA_045805105.1 Flavisolibacter sp.
ATATACCTGTTGCGGTAGCCATCGTGCTACATTAATTGAATTTGCAGAAGTAAGGTGTAATTTTTTCTGAAGATCAGTATCGGTAAAAGCACGTTTAACCATTTGCTGGCAGTCGTCAAAGTTGCCTTCAACTGCAAGAGCATATACATTTTCTCCATGCGTGGTGAGCTGTGTTTCCTGTATGCTGCTCACCTTGCCATCAGGAAAGAGGATGATCACTTCAACACCATCAACATCATTAAATGCATCCGCTACTGCACCGCCGGTGTCACCTGAGGTAGCTACAAGGACAGTCGTGCGCCGGTTTTCGGTTTCAGCAAAATAACCGAGGCAACGGCTCATGAAACGTGCACCTACATCTTTAAATGCAAGTGTAGGACCGTGAAATAATTCAAGAGAAGCTATGGAACCTGTTATATGAATTAATGGAAATTCAAAACTGAGTGCATCATTAATGATCTTTTCAAGTTTTGGTTTGGGAATATCATCAGCGGTGTATGGGTTCAAAAATTGAAATGCAATTTCTTCATTTGAAAATCCATCAAGTGAATTTTTTAATAGAACTGATTGATCCGGTATGTTGCATGGAAAATACAGTCCCCTTTCTTCCGGTTGTCCCTTGATGGTCGCCTCCCTGAATCCTGCGCGCAATGATTTATTTTGCGTACTGTAAAATTTCATATCATGAATTTTCCGTGATGATCCTGCACCCCGTCTCATTAATTGTGGTTACATACACATGATGTTCAAGACCAATGTTTTCATAAACATCATGCATGATCTTCTCTAATCTTTTCGCAGTTTCAATTGTTGTACTAAGCATAAAAACAGAAGGCCCTGATCCGGCAATACCTCCACCCAGCGCGCCTGCTTCCCTGCACCTTTTCTTGATTTCATCGAAACCAGGAATCAGGATGCTTCTTATTGGTTCAATAAGCACATCTTCGAGTGATCTCCCAATGAGACTGTAATCTTTTAATATCAGTCCTGAAACAAGGCCGGCAATATTTCCCCACTGGCGAATGGCATCTTTCAACTGCACTTCTTTTCTCAGGATCTGTCTTGCATCAGCAGTTTTGATCTCAATCTGCGGATGAACAACCGTTACTATGAGTGGTGGTGAAGGAATGGAAACGATATCCAGCGGGAATATAGATCTGATTAAAGTGATACCTCCATAAATGGCAGGTGCAACATTATCGGCATGCTTTACACCTGAGGCTACTTTTTCTCCAAACATGGCAAAGCGGACAAGATCATCATTGGTAAAAATATTTCCCAGCAATGTATTCGCAGCTACAACTGCACCCGCTGCACTGGCTGCACTGGATCCCAGCCCGCTTCCCGGCTTGATATTTTTTTCAATGGTTACATCAAATCCAATATTTCCTACTGCATTCATGATTTCTATCAGCGGCGCGCCTGCTGTATTCTGTTGCGGATTTGTTGGTAATGCAAAATTTCCTTTATGGTGAATCACCAGCTCCGGATGATCAAGCAATGTTACTTCCATCGTATCATACGGTTCATCAACGCATAAACCTAATATGTCAAAGCCGCATACGAGATTGGCGATCGTGGCTGGTGTATGTACTATAACTTTTTTCATGTCAGATCCTTGCTGCTCTTATAATATCTGCGAAAACACCTGATGCAGTTACTTCTGCGCCGGCACCTGCCCCTTTTACTACCATAGGTTGTTCAACATAGCGGTCTGTATAAAACAGTACAATATTGTCCTTTCCGTACAACCGGTAAAAGTCATGCTGTGGATCAATGTGTTTTAAACCAACGTGTGCTTTCCCATTTTCATAGGTTGCAACGAACTTTAATTTTTTCCCTTCAGCATCTGCAGCGTCAAACAATTTTCTGAAGTGGAGTTCATGCTTTTCCATCTCTGTGTAAAAGTCTGAAACAGATCCCTGCATGCACGATTCAGGAAGGAAACTTGTATTGCTGATATCTTCCATTTCCAATTCTTCACCCGCTTCCCTGGCAAGGATCATAATTTTTCGCATAACATCAGTACCACTGAGATCAAGGCGTGGATCAGGTTCAGTGTAGCCTTCATCCTGCGCCTGTTTCACTACCTGTGAAAAACTATTCTTTCCATTATAATGGTTGAAAACATAATTGAGTGTTCCGCTGAGTACAGCTTCGATCCTCGTTATGCGGTCGCCGCTCCTCATCAGGTCATTGAGCGCACCTATGATAGGTAAGCTTGCACCTACATTGGTTTCAAAAAGAAATGATGCATTGAAATCACGCGACAGGTCTTTAAGTTTTTTATAATGAACATAAGGAGAGGAGCAGGCAATTTTGTTGCATGCTACCACTGAAATACTTTTCCTGAATAATTGTTCGTAAGTGGCAGCAACTTTTTCATTTGCAGTGACATCAACAAAGACGGAATTGCGGAGATTTTTTTTCTGCATACGGTCTATGAATTTTTCCATATTCATCGTCTCGCCATTTTCCAGTAATGAATTCCAGTTCTTCACATCAATGCCTTCTTCACTAAAGACCATCTTCCTGCTGTTGGCAATAGCTACAACACGAACCTGCAGAAGAAGATGATGTTGAAGAAACGCTTGTTGCTGCGCAATCTGGCCGAGTAATTTGCCGCCCACATTGCCTGTTCCGGTTATATAGAGGTTTACCTGTTTGAATCTTGCTTCAAAGAACTCTTCATGTAAAACATTCAAAGCTTTTAATATATCCGGTGAAGAGATCACGGCTGAAATATTTCTTTCGGACGATCCCTGTGCAATTGCACGAACGTTCACGCCATTCCTGCCGAGAACACCAAACATTCTGCCGCTGATGCCCGGGTGGTTTTTCATCTGATCTCCAACCAGTGCAATAATCGCAAGGTCTTTTTCTACTACCAGCGGGTTCACATTTCCTTTATCAATTTCAAAACTGAATGCGTGGTCAATCACTTTTTTTGCTTTTGAAGCAAAATGTTCTTCAACGCCAACACATATGGAATGTTCCGAGGAGGCCTGCGTAATCAGGATCACATTGATCTGGTGAGCAGCAAGCGTTTCGAATAGTCTCCTAGAAAAACCAGGGATGCCTACCATGCCGCTTCCTTCAAGACTGAGAAGTGCTATGTTGTTCATACTGGAAATACCGCGGGTAGTGTTTCCATTTTTATTCATACCGGCCGCATCGATAAGCGTTCCCGGGTCATCCGGGGAAAAAGTGTTACGGATCCATACGGGGATCTTTTTATCCATCAAAGGTTGAAGGGTTGGAGGATAAATAACACGGGCGCCAAAGTGCGATAACTCCATGGCTTCATTGTAAGAAATTTCTTTTATCGGCCTTGCATTTACAACCATGCGCGGGTCGGCAGTCATCATTCCTGAAACATCAGTCCAGATTTCCACTGAATCAGCATCAATTGCAGCACCTGCAATGGCTGCAGTATAATCTGAACCACCTCTGCCCAGGGTTGTTGTGTTTCCCTTTTCATCGGATGCAATAAAACCGGGAATGATGAGCAACTCCTGGCTCCTGTTTTCAATAAATTTTCTAAAATTTTCTCTTGTTCTGATAAACAGAACATTTGCTTTATTGTAATTGGAATCTGTAATGATCCAGTTCCGCACATCAATCCAGTCATTCTTTAATCCGGCAGATGTAAAGAAGGAAGATATGATGTGTGATGATATCAATTCTCCATAACTCATAATCCGGTCCCGAGTGCGATTGGAAAACTCACCGAGCAAGGCAATGCCATTACAGATGTCTTCTACCTCATGAAATTGATGTACAACAAAACTTAGAACGGCACTCTGATTGGTAAGTGGTAAAAGTTCCCTTGCAACATCGAGGTGCTGCTTGATCATGTTGCGGATTAATTCCTTGTACTCTTTGTTTCCTTCAGAGGCCATGACGCCACACCTCAACAAATTGTCTGTTGTTCCACTGAATGCTGAAACCACGACAACCATTTTTCCCGAACCTGATTTTTTTTCAACGATGTTTTTGACCTGTTTGATATTTTGGGCGTTGGCAACAGAGGTGCCACCGAATTTCAGTACCTGCATGATGAATAAATTGATCTTAAAAAGAAGATTTCTCTTGTGTAGCTTAAAAGCCCAGATGGCAATATGACAGAATACAACCCTTGCGGGTTGTTGTAATCGTTGTAGCTGTAATAGCTGTGTGTACGATCGAAGTGGTATGTAAAGCGTGTTGACGCATGGAATTGTTGTAAGATAAGATTAATCCTTTAAAAAAAATGCAATTCAATAG
>JBJMLW010000529.1:0-4691 GCA_045805105.1 Flavisolibacter sp.
GCAGCAGATTTTTATATTTCCGGAAGTCATTCCGAAGGAAGTGGCTATGCACTTGTTGAAGCCATGACTTGTGGATGCATTCCTGTTGTGACCGACATCCCGCCATTCCGGAAAATTACTGACGATGGTCAGTATGGATTATTATTCCAGCCAGGCGACCAGTTTGACCTCCTGGAAAAACTTTCGCGCACGATAGAAATAAATAAGATGGATTTGTCTGATAAAATCAGGGAATACAGCCGGCAGCATCTTTCATGTAATGCGATATCAAATCAGATCACTGCTCTTTGCAGAATGCTCGTAGGAGAAAAGATCCATCAGCCGAATGACAGAGTCAGTCATGAGGTAAGGAGCTGAAGGTGCACAATTTTCATTCTCATTCAGCAATTCGATAAGTTTCATTTGCATTTCAGGAAAAGATGATACAACATGCCAACCGGGTATGTTTTCATGCATTGGCTGGCAGAAACTTATTACCTGCGTCCCTGCTGCTAAAGCTTCCAGGCAAACAGTACTGAAACCTTCATAGGAAGAAGGATGAAGCAGAACTTTTGACCTCTGCATCATTTCCTGTACATCTGTTGTGTCAAGCTCACCGGGTAAAAATATTTTTTCCGATAAACCACATTTTTCAATATGGCGGAGAAGTGTTGCCTCTTCCGGTCCTTTTCCACAGATCACTGCCCGTATCTGCGGAAAATATCTCCTGATTCCATCAATACAATCAATAAAACGGTTGTAGCGTTTCAATGGAATCAAGGAACCCACTCCTATTACATCGATATCTTTTAAGGGAACCTTTTCAGAAACTGAAGTGATTCCATTCGGGATTACATAAGCCGGACGAATAAAAAAGTTCCGTTCAAATTCATCTGCAACAAAATCAGACACCGCAGCCATTTCATCAGGAGCCAGATGCGCACGTTGAACATACCTGTTGTCGTTTTTGGCATCCTGTCCAAGCAACCAGCAGATATGACGTAGAGAATATTTATCAGCGAATCTTTTACCAACAAATGCACATTCGCCATACCAGAAACTCATGATTCCAGAAATGGATCCAGAAGACCGGATGCTTTCCAGCTCCTTCCATACTTTCCTCCACAGCAGCAGCCTGTGCACCCTGGCCCTGTTCCTTCCATTAAATGGAATCACTTCAATTCCATTCCAGTAATATTTTTCTGACTGGTAAGGATATTGAAAGCTTAGAATGATGAGATTTAATGCAGGAAAATTTTTCTTTAATGTCAGCACAAACCGTTGTTGTGCGGGCAGGCAGGTTGAATCGTATTCATCAGAAGGAAAGCCGGGGGTAAGAATTACAAAGGTGTCAGTTTGTGCCAATAGAAATTGTTTTTGTACAATAAGCAAGACTGGATTGATTGTGTGTAACAAGAATGATCATTTTACCCTGCTCAGAAAGTTGTTTAAGCTGCAGTAATATTTCCACTTCTCCTGCTTCGTCCATTTCACTGAAAGGTTCGTCAAGGATCAAAAGATCAAAATCTTTATAAAGCGCACGGGCCAGCGCGATGCGTTGTCTTTGCCCCCCACTGATATTTTTACCGTTTTCACGGATCATCTTCGATGCATCTCCATTTACAAATGTCTGAAAACCTGAAACGGTTGATGCCCTGCTGAATTGGTCCTGATCATAATCATTTTCTGTGAACACAACATTCCTGATAGCGGTATCATGAATAAAGAACGGTTGCTGCTTGATGTATGAAATCCGATTCCAGTATCGTTGTCTTTCTGTTTCTGTGGCAGCTTCACCATTTATCACCACAGAACCTGCCGATGGTTTTAAAAATCCAAGGAGTAAATGAATGATGGTTGTTTTACCTTTTCCTGATATCCCCGAAAAACCAACAAAATCTCCAGGCCTGATTAATAATGAAAAATCATTTAATACATGCCTGTCATGATAACTGAAACTTACATGATTGAACTGAATTAATTTAACGTGTTCATGTTTCGTTGGCAGAGCAGCAACAGCAGGTTTTTTCTGTAAAAGTTCATTGAGTGTGAACCGGTATGTTTTTATTTGGCCGGTTGTATTCATAATCCTCACCATTCCTGGTATGATCTTGTACGCAGCTGCAATAAATGCACCGAGCGTAAGAAAATGCAATTGGCTGGCAGAATAACTGTTGATAACAACCAGCAATAACAACCCGAAAACAGCAAACAGTTCTATCAGTCTTGAAGGAACATTCTGAACGACCCGCTGCACGGAAAGAAAATCATTGAACTTTTGCTGTGCGTCATGGTATCTTTTTGTAAAAAAATTTTTCCGCTGGTAAAGATTACTTTCCACAAAGCCCGCCAGTGCTTCCTGCAGGTACTGGATGGATTGCCTGCTAATGGTTGCGCCTGTTTTCCTTACATCAGTAAGTTTTTTTTTCAGGTACGCGCCACACATAATAACCGGGGGTGCCAGTATGGCAAGAAGGAAAATAAATAATACCGGGTTGTACAGGATGATTGCTGCTGTTGCCAGTAGAATCATCAGAACCTGGTTGGCTATCTGTTGCAATCCACCAAGAATATAATAACTGAATTCAATGGGCTGCTGGCTGATCTTCCGTACCTGTGCAGAAGAATCGGTATTCACATAGTCCATGTAATTGCCGTCAAGATAACTTCGCAGGTTGTCTCCTGATATCCGTGTAGCCACGGAATACATAAAATCAGATTGAAGTTTGAAGACGATCATCGCAAGAAAATTTTTCAACCCGAATAAAATAAAGAACAATAAAATCGGTGCTAGTGGATAATGAGTAAGGAAATCCTTTGAGATAATCGGGAAAGAAGCACTGTGATTACCGGTATAAAAATTAGTAATTAAAAGAAGGATAGCAAGGAAACCAATATCAAGGAGACTGATAAATGCATCAAACAGAATGAGTTTTTTCATTCTCACTTTTTCTGATGGCAGGAGAATAGCAGCAACGTCGTCAAGCAATTTTTTCATGCTCGCCGTTTTTTTCTTTATCAGCTTGCAGGAGTGTTTCTGCACACCGGTATCCGACGGAAATAATATGACCAATGTTATCTCCCTCTACCAGCGCTTCCCATACCTGTTTGCCTGCAAATGCAAACCGTTTCTTTTTACAGCTTTGCACCGAAGCTTCTGCCAGGTGGTAGGCTTTTTTCTTACGGAGTAATTGCCTGTATTCTTCGTCTTCGAAATAATGGATCAGGTGTTCACAAGTTTGTGCTGTTCTTAAATGACCTTCGTCAAACTGGTGCGTTGACCGGTTATTGTGTTCTCTCACCAGCACAAGTACTTCATCTGTTGCAAGCGCCTCTGCACTTGCCGATAATCTGATCGCCAGTTCGTAATCTTCTCTGAATAATAATTCCGGATCGCAGCTGAAGCCACACACAGATTCAAACAAAGTCCGCTCCACCATAATGGAACCAATGGATGCAGAAGTTCTGCAGGTAATGAGGTCACGTGTAACCCAACCGGATGCAGCTTTTTCCTGGCGGTGTTGTATTGAAAAAGGTTTTCCATTTTCATCAACCACCTGGTGTGCACCAAATCCCCACAATTTTGATTCTTTTTCCAGTGCTTTCATCTGCATTGCAATCCGTTCACGCACCCACAGGTCGTCCGAGTCGAGGAAGGTGATCCATTTACCGGTGCCTGCCTGCGCACCAATATTCCGAAGCTTTCCGATATTTCCATTATGTGGAAGTACCATCACATTGATTCGGGGATCGCTGAATGATCGCGCGATTTCAACTGTATGATCTGTTGAACCATCATCAACAACAAAAAGTTCCCAGTTGGAATGTGTCTGTTCAATAACTGAACGAATGGCATCTGGCAAAAGGTTTTCCCTGTTCAGCACAGGTATTACAATGGTGACCAAAGGAAGTTCCATATCAGGATAATTCATTGTACATTCTGAAACAGTTTATTTTTCTGTTCAGAAAAGCTTTCAGAAAGGTCCGGAATAATATTTCAAGATCTAAAATTACTGACCAGTTTTTAACATACAATAAATCCATTTCAGACCTGTCAATAATTCTTGAGTGTTCAGATACATCGCCTCCATATCCCAGCAACTGTGCAGGTCCTGTTATTCCCGGCTTCACCCTGCACCTGATATGGTAGTGCTCTACTACAGCAGCATAACGTAAATTATCACTCATCATATATGGACGGGGACCAATGAGCGACATATCTCCCCACAAAACATTAAGCAGTTGCGGTAATTCATCAAGGTAATATTTTCTCATGAAACGACCCATACGTGTAATTCTTTTATCATCAACATCAGCAGGCAACACATCACATTGATCATTTGGTATCATGGTCCTGAATTTAATACAGGTAAAAACCCTGTTCATCCTTTTATTTCTTTTCTGAAGAAAAAAAACAGGGCCTTTTGAATCCAGGCGGATCATAATAGCGATCACCGGAAGGATCCAAATGAAAACTAGGAGAAGAAGCAGTATGGAAAACATCACATCAATCGTTCTCTTGAAAATCGCATTTGATTTTTTTTCAAGAGGGATGCGGAATTCTGTTATCCATCCTTCCGGTGATCCATGAACAACCTTCACGGGTATACCGGATTTCTTGAAAACTGAACCTGTAAATTTTGAAGAGGCGGTAGAATTGCTCATGTTAAAATGTACACAGTCGAGAGTCCACGATCCACAGTTCATTATGC
>JBJMLW010000530.1:0-4603 GCA_045805105.1 Flavisolibacter sp.
AGATAAAAGTGATTTCAGTTTTTCAGCATATTCATCTGTCATTCCTGTTGGTGTGTCCCACCATAATACAGCAACGTCACCATAATTCGTTAATAATTCACGAACCTGTGGCACGGCAACATCATCTATATACTGTGACATCGTTTTTGTTGTTTGCGCTGGATCCCAGTGACCGTTGTGTGCTGCTGTGTATGCATCAATGGCAACTGAATCAGGATTTGCCCATCCTTCACTCGCCGGTTTTCTTGAAGCAGCTCCACCCGGATTATTCCAGTCCTGTGCCTGCGAATAATAAAATCCCAGCCTGATACCATTTCTCCTGCATGCATCTGCAAGTGGTTTCAGTAAATCTTTACCATAGGGCGTTGCATCAACCATATTCCATTTGCTGGCTTTTGAATTAAATAATGCAAAGCCATCATGATGCTTGGCAGTAATGACAATATATTTCATACCGGCATCCTTTGCCATTTTCACCCATGCTTCAGGATCGTAAAGAACAGGATTAAACTGGCGTGCAAATTCCTGGTAATCTGCAACCGGAATTTTTCCACGGTTCATGATCCATTCACCAATACGGTTTATTTGCTGCCCTTTATAAACGCCTGCAGGTACGGCATAAACACCCCAGTGGATGAACATGCCAAACCTTGCATCACGCCACCATTGCATGCGGCTTTCATGCGATGTATCCTGGGCACTTATATTGGAAACAAGGAAAGTGAAGAGGAGAAAAATGATTGAGTACTTTTTCATATGTCAGGCAATTATGTGCAACTAATGAAGAATTCTGTGGTGGAAGTAGAAGGAAATTTGTATTTGATTCATCTATTTTGGCAAATGCGAGGACCATGGACCATAGACCATTGACCATAGTAGTGAACTTCATTCTTATTTTATTTCATGTTTTTGAAATCTTTATTATTATGCCGACTCTTAGATCTAAAATCTATGGTCTATCTCACTTCGCATCAACTCCAACATCGATAACCGTCAACACCTTTGCCTTTACAGGTTCAGTACTCAACTCATCAGCTCCTGTATCAGGCATGGATTTTCTTTCCTGCCCGTCGATGTCAACAACAATTTCAGGATATCTTTTTTTCTTTGAGATCGCAGGGCTTGTTGGCTGCAAATGAAAAATTCCATTCGCATCACGCATCAGTTTGGGATCAGTTTCAGTATATCCACCTTTGGGCATATCGCCTGCACCCTTTGTACTGAAAATCATATTTTCTTCCCATCGGGATTTTTCCATCGGACCTGAAATTGTTGCTGCTGGTCCGCCACCACGTATGATGTTATTGATAATCGTGATTTGCGTGGCACCCATCCCATCTTTTCTTCCGGTCATGGTAATGTTCACCTGGTTATTCACGAGGGTATTGAAAGCAATCAGAACCCTATCGGGTCGATCGTGCGCTGTCAGTTGCGCCCCTTCTGCAACTTCTCCATCACCATTGCCAATTGTGATGGCAGGATTACAGTTTTCAAAATAATTACTATGTACCAGGTGGTCATCTCCAAAAATCCGCAGTCCTGGTGTATTGATGAAATAATTGGAATATACCTGGCATTTGTTTCCATGACGGAGTGTGAATTGTGCCGGACAATCACGAATGGTATTGTAGCGAAGCGTTACACCGGATGCCTTAACCGAAATAAGTTCATTTTCCCCTGCGCAATCTTCAAATAAATTATATTCAACAACACTGTTGCTCGACGACATACTGAAACCACTCAAACCAAACTGGAATGCTTCGGCTCCATTAGCACCACCCTGGTCCTTATAAGATTTGAAATAGTTGTGATGAATCCACAATCGTTCTGCTATCTGGCTACCGGTACCCCTGATCGCAAGAAATCTTCCCATGGCATTTTTATTCCGGAATGTATTGTAATCCACCTGGTGATCTGTTCCTGCAATCGTAAGATCTTCGCCACTTCCAGCAGTTTCGAAAATATTATGCGTCCACCTGCAGAAAGATGTACCGCTTCCACTTCTTGCTTTTGAAGAAGCATGTGTAAAAAGAAAATCTTTTATAATCACATACGAAGCAGGGGCAACAATACTGAAACCACTCATGCCGGTGAGTTCTGTTTTGTTTTTTTCTTCTGCAGTTATGATAATGGGTTTTTCAGCAGTTCCCTTACATGCTACAATAATGTCGGCACCTACTGTATATGTTCCTGTAGTTAACACAATAACATCACCGGCAACAGCTTTCTGTATAGCCTGTTGAAGGTCGCCGATGGTTGAAACCTTTATGGTTGCAGACCATGCATACACAAAATGAAATAATACAATACAAATGGCAAGGGCATATTTTTTCATAAGTACTTATTTCCTGGTGAATAACTTTTTTCCTTCGTTGAGAATTTTCATTCTTTCAAGTGCCTCGAGATAATAATAATCTGCATAGTTGATCGGAACATCAACTTCGCTGTTTGCAGGTTTGGCACCGGTACTATGTAATAGAATAAAACCTCTGTTTTCACCAATCGGTGAACGGTAATAGCGTGTCAGGTTCTCAATAATTTTGTTTGCAGCCTTTCTGTATTCATTTGCATTTTTACTGTAAGTGCTCAATTCATATAAAGCAGAAGCCATGATAGCCGCTGCCGAAGCGTCACGCGGTTCGGAAGGAATGCCGGGTGCATCAAAATCATAATAAGGAATGAAATCAGCAGGCATGCGTGGATGATGCAGCAGGAAAGCAGCAATATGCTCTGCCTGCAATAAAAAAGTTTTATTTCCTGTTTCCCTGTAACACATGGTAAATCCATAAAGTCCCCATGCCTGTCCCCGTGCCCATGCTGATTCAGCACTATAACCCTGGTGTGTTGTTTTCTGAACCACTTTTCCTGTTACAGTATCGTAGTCGAGCACATGATATGAACTGTAGTCGGAGCGAAAATGATTTTTCATGGTGGTGGTAGCATGACTCTCTGCAATCTTATAAAAAGAACTATCACCTGTCAGCTTTGTTGCAGCAAACAAAAGTTCAAGATTCATCATGTTGTCTATGATCACCGGATACTTCCATTCCTTACGGTTATCCCATGAACGGATGACGCCTGCAACCGGGTTAAACCTGGTGGACAAAGTCTTTGCAGATTCTATGATCACATCGCGATAGTGCTGATTCTTTGTGAGCCTGTAACCGGTTCCAAAGCTGCAATAGATCTTGAAACCCATGTCGTGCGTTCCGCCATTAGTTTTTTCACGTTCAATATTGGCTGTATATTTTTCAGCTTCTGATTTCCATTCCGGCTTCCCGGTGAACTCGTATAAAAACCACAATTGCCCAGGGAAAAATCCACTCGTCCAGTCGCGCGACGAAACAAGTTTCAGTTGTCCGCTATCAAGTGTTCTAGGTGATACGAGGTCATTATTCTGACTTCCGGGCGTTACACCATTCTGTGCACCGGCTTTCAAAGCTTTTGCTTTTGGAATTTCCTGCAGCATGATGTGTGTCTGTGTTTCAGCATCTGCAATCACTTTTTTTAAATCAACTGAACCAGCCGGCACATTTACCAATTGAATCTCCAGAAGCTTTAGTAGTTCGGCATTCCTGATTTCATTCGGGTTTATTACCAGGTTATAGGTATCAGCATTCAGATGAACAACATCGAGGATGAGGTTCACCGGTTCACTGCCGGAGTTATTTGTAACGACGTTATAGGTATGCTGATTTTCGAGTTGCGTTTTTCCATTGTCATTCCTGTAAAATGTAAGCGCATAATTTCCTCCCGCGCTTTCCTTCGGTGCGAGATAACGAATCTTCAGCTGGTAATCTGCAGGCTGTAGAATGTGAAATGACCATAAAAGCTTCTGGTCTTTTGACTTCCATCCTTCTACATAATAGCGGTCTGTTTTGCCATCGCCAAAAGAAAAACCATTTCCTTCCTGTATTGCATCAAATGCCAGTAAACGGTTTACAGTTGAATTGGGAGTAATGAGTCTTGTTTCATTTTCAACAATAGTGTTGCCTTCTACAACAATAACAGTGTTTACTGTATCAGGGGCAGTTTTAGGAATCGTGATCATTACATCCTGTGGATTAAGAACCTGCACAGGCAAAAAATGTAACCTATCGTTGAGCAGGTATGCCTTAATATTTTTTCCACTCAATCCTGCTACATAAAGTTTTCCATCACGCGGCCAGTCAAAGACGTGGAGGTATAGCTTCTCCTTCTTCAAAGTTGAAACGCCCCAGCTTTGGAGTGGCAGTGTTGTTGCAGAAGTACCATAAATGCTTTCACCATTATTCGCCATCCATTTTCCTATACCATTTAATATCCTTACATCGCGATCATCGAAGGAACCATCACCTTTTGGACCAATATTCATCAACAGGTTTCCACCACGCGATGCAGCATTGGCAAGAAGGCGAATGAAATGTGAAACAGGTTTGTGACTGCTGTCGAATTTGGAATAACCGTAACTTTCATTGGTAGTAGGAATGGCTTCCCAGTTTCCTTTAACAGGAAAAAATTCTGCCGGACGATCGGCTGTATTTATATAATCCCCGAAATTGGCAGCCGCGCTGCGTACCAGTCTGCCATTTACAACCACATTCGGATCTGCTTCCCTGATCGC
>JBJMLW010000531.1:0-4846 GCA_045805105.1 Flavisolibacter sp.
AAGTGATTACCCACTATGGTGAATTCACGGAATACAATGTCAAAAGTTTTAATAAATTAATCGGCAGGGATGTCATTGTTGCACACCAGTTATTAAAGAATGACATTGAACAACATGAGTACTGGCTTATTACAAAAAACCTGAATGAAGAAAAACCAAAAGGACCGGCGCAATGGATGAACTGGAATACAAGTGCCAAACAAACTGAAAGCGGGGAAGTCCCATTTCATTATACATTTCTCACCCAGCTCAAAAATGAAATTCCAGCCGATGCCCTTCCCGCTTTGGATCTTTCAAGAAAAGTGAAAGTTCTTTCGGTATGTACGGAATATGAAACAGATCTCATTACCCTGTTTCACGCAACGGGCGATTTCAATTTCAGGCATCGCTGGATGGAAGGTGTGGTTAAAGTTGAAGAGATGAGTCATTTTTTACCAAGGGTTGGAATGAAATGCAGGAGCATTATGGAGAACGGTGAGGCGATGATATATGCCAGCAGTTATTCTTACAACAATAATGGAATTGACTTCAGTGAAACAGAAGAAAAATCAAAAAACATTACCTATTACAGTCTTGAAAAAATCAACGAACGCAAGACGAAGCTTACGATGAGTTTTTACCTGGATAAAAATTTTGCTTCAGTTATTTTATTTAAAACATTGCGGAAGAAAAAAATGGAAGCAGCATGGCAAAGGTCACTGAACAACCTGTCGTCGCTGGTGAAAGAGATCAATTTTGAATACGTGGAATAGCTGCCTGAAAAAATTGATTCACCAGGGAATAAAAAGGTCAGTAAAAAAGTAAAGGACATCTGAAGCCCACCGTTCTTGTTGGGCCCCGTGTCCTGAATAAGAGTATAGATTTTTCGCGTAATCTGAACCTGTCAGCCGTTATTTTACGTGGTTGTTCACGATCTTGGCCAGTTCGAACATGGAAACCTGTCCTTTGCCACCGAAAACTGTTTTCAGTTTTGCGTCGGCATTGATCATACGCCTGTTCTTTTTGTCCTGCAGATCGTTCTTCTTGATATAATCCCAGATTTTTTTGATCACCTGAGTTCTTGGCAAAGGCTTGCTGCCAACCACTTCTGCCATAGCAGGGCTCAGTGTTAAAGGAGCCATGAATGCTGCATTTGGTTTCCTTGCTGATTTCTTTTTAGGAGCTTTCTTTGCTGCTTTTTTTCCGGCTTTTTTTACTGCTTTTTTAGGAGCTTTCTTCGCCGCTTTTTTTGAGGATTTTTTAGAGGATGCTTTTTTAGCAGCCTTTTTTGCTTTCGCCATTTTGTTTGAATTTAAAGGTTAATAATACCGGGTTTAGTATCACTAAAATACAGGTGTTTCACAACATGCGAAAGAATAATTTTCCAGAGGGAAAACGGGGGTTTGTGAATAGTGTAAAAAAGGACATGAAAATGACTAAAAAAATTGAAGAAAAAGTTGCGTATATGAGCATTGAAAAATGCCCTGATTATTAATTTATTCATCAACTGAAAAGGATAATCATATACATTGATTCCAACTTATGGAGACAAAACCATGAAGGAAAAGAGTTACGGAGATACACTGCGATATTCCGTGTTTTATGTCTCAATAAGGTTTCATTCCAGTTATGTAATTCCCATAATTTCTGCATCTGCAATAAGATAATCACACTCCTTTCACATAAATTTCTCTTTAATTCCCGCAATTCGTACTAACTTCTTTTTGTGAAAACAGCCACCCTCATTTTGTTATTTTTCCTGCTTACCTCCGCTGCCCCGGCTCAAAATCTTACGGGATTCTGGAAAGGAAACCTTACAATGGGAGGCGGATGCTTTTCTGTAAACAATATTGAATTACAGTTAAAGATTGAGGGAGATACAGTATCCGGCGACTCTTACCAGTACGACAATGTCAATTACTATGTAAAAAAGAGTTTAACCGGAATGTATGATGCATCACGCAAAAGACTTGTTGTTCATGAAAACTTTGTAACCACCTTTCATATTCCGCAAACGTGTTCCATCTGTATTAAAAACTTTTATCTTACCTATTCAAGAAAAGGAAATGTTGAAACACTTACAGGGACCTGGGATGGAAAGATCATGAATACGAATGCCGACTGCAGTATTGGTCCAATTACACTTTCACGAATACGTGAATCTGCATTCAAGGAAGTGCCGGAAATAATTGTTGATACAGGCATTCTCCGCCTCGACTTTTATGACAATGCTCTTGTTGATGGTGATTCAATAACGGTGCTGGTAAATAAAGTTGTTGTGCTGACACACCAGCGGCTGACTACAAAACCTATTACTACATTTATTTCCATTGACCTTACGCATACATTCCAGGAAATTGAAATGGTTGCCGAAAACCTCGGAAGCATTCCACCCAATACAGCAATGCTTATCATTACCGCGGGTTCTAAAAAATACCAGCTGTTCCTGAGTTCAACAGAAAGTAAAAGTGCGATGGTGCGGTTTGTTTATGATAAGAAGAAGGGGCCGTAGATGGGGGTGGACCATTGACCATAGACAATAGACAATAGACAATAGACCATAGACCATGGTCTGATCATTTACTTTCTAACAGACTTTAGTACTATGGTCCATTGTCTATGGTCCATGGACTCTCCAATTCAGACGATATCCACACTGGTACCAACATAGTGTGCAAAGCTGTGGATAGAAGTGGATAAGTTGTTAATGACTGGAATTCAGGGGAATACATCTCATGATTTGTTGAGCGGTGTGCATTTGGCATTTGTTTTTAGTAACTATATAGTGTATGAGCCACCAAAAAAACCAATTGCACAACAGGACTTCATCAAAAAAACAACTGCCTTCATTGAAAAAAATACCGTCAAAAAAAGCTGCGTCAAAAGCAACAAAAAAAATTGTTCTTGATGTTCAGCCCAGGAAAGATTATTCAAGTCTTATTGACCTGCTTCTGAGAAAAGTTCCTGAAGCACCCAGGGTAAAAATGCCCACAGACCTGAAACCCATGCTGGCAACATTAGTAGATGAACCCTTTTCAGATGACAACTGGCAATTTGAATTGAAGCTGGATGGTTACAGGGCACTTGCCTACCTGAAATCCGGAAAAGCAGACATACGTTCGCGTAATAATAATTCTTTCAACAAAAAATTCTCCGACGTACAGCTGGCACTTTCCGAATGGAATATCAATGCTGTGATAGATGGTGAAATTGTTGTACTGAATGAAGAAGGTGTTCCTGATTTTAACAGCATCCAGTTATGGGAGAAAAGACAACAGGGACAGCTTGTATTTTATGCTTTTGATCTTTTGTGGCTTGAAGGCGCTGATATTACACAGGAACCACTTCACCTCCGCCGTGATATATTGCGACAACTCATGCCTGAATCAGGAATCATCCGGTTCAGTGATCATATTGATGATATCGGCAAAGAATTTTTCGAAGTGGCAAAAAGAAATAACCTCGAAGGAATTATTGCCAAGAAAAAAGATTCACCCTACTTTTCCGATTCACGAACCAAAACATGGCTGAAAATAAAAACAGAACAAAGACACGAAGCTGTTATTTGCGGATACACACGCAAACAGGATACAGACAGATTATTCAGCTCTCTCATTCTTGGCATTTACGAAAAAGGCAATCTTCAGTTTATCGGACAGGTGGGAACAGGTTATACAGCCACCCTGCAACAGGAATTGATGCAGAAGTTTAAACCTCATATAACAAAAACATGTCCCTTCAGCAAAACGCCACCTATAACCGATAAGTCAGTATGGCTGAAACCATTTCTTGTATGTGAAGTACGGTATGCAGAACTAACTGTTGATGGAGTGATGCGTCATGCATCATTCCAGGGACTGCGTGAAGACAAGGCTGCATTCGAACTGAATAACGAAGCCAAACAGGATACAGAAGAAATACTTGAAGAAATTTCCGAAGAAGAAACCGGGTCACTGATAAAAAAGAAAAATTCTGAACAGGTTGTAAAAATAGATGGTCATGAATTGAAGCTGACGAACCTGAATAAGATCTACTGGCCAAAAGAAAAAATAACAAAGGGTGCACTGCTGGAATATTATTACAAGGTGGCTGATTACATCATGCCTTATATGAAGGACCGGCCACAATCGTTAAACCGCTTTCCCAATGGTATCAATGGAAAGAGTTTTTATCATAAAAACATGGGCGGGAAGGTCGACAAATGGCTCAATACCTTCAAACGTTTCAGCGATTCTACGGAAGAAGACAAAGATTTCCTGATCTGCAGCAATACGGCATCGCTGATTTATATGGCCAACCTCGGATGTATTGAAATGAATCCGTGGCATTCACGTGCACAGTCGCCATTGTATCCCGACTGGTGTGTGATTGACCTGGATCCGGGTGAAATATCTTTTGAAAAAGTTATTGAAACAGCGCAGGTAGTAAATAAAATTCTTGATAGCCTGCAAATTCCATCCTATCCGAAAACTTCCGGATCAACCGGTATTCATATTTATATTCCACTTGGAGCGAAATACAATTATGAGCAATCAAAGCAGCTGGCTGAGCTGATCGCTAACCTGGTTCATGAAGAGCTGCCTGCATTTACCAGTCTTGTTAGAAATCCTCAAAAAAGAACCGACAAGATCTATGTCGATTACCTTCAGAACAGGCCTATCCAAACTATCTGTTCGCCCTATTCGGTGAGACCAAAACCCATGGCTACAGTTTCAACACCTCTGCATTGGGATGAAGTGAAAAAAGGTTTGAAAATTTCGGACTTTACGCTAAAAAACATTTTTGAAAGGCTGAGGTCGGAAGGTGACCTGTTTACAGGTGTGATGGGAAAAGGAATAGACCTGAATAAAGTATTGAAGGGACTGTC
>JBJMLW010000532.1:0-5219 GCA_045805105.1 Flavisolibacter sp.
AGTTCTGATTGCCAGGCAAAGATGTCATTCCCATGCTTCACCCTTCCATGTGCTGTTCCTTCTATAGTGAATATATCATCAATTGGAGTGATCGTGACATTACCTTCGATTTGTGTAATTACGCGGTGGCATCCCCAGCTAGTATAATTACCATCTGGCTTTGAAAGTTTTGCATCGGTAACATCAACTGTATACTGCGCATGATTTGATCCTGAAGCAGTAGTGTTTGTTACTTTGTGTGTTCCCTGAACCTGGAAGCTATCAAGACGGAATCCGTCGAATGTTGTTGTTGCGGATTTCCCGGGAATGATGAGCCTGCCAGTATATGTTGTAACGATTTTTCCATAACGTGTATGTCCATCTGCTCCCGGGCAACCATGACCGAAATCCATTACGATTTTAACGGGGAATAAATCAGGCAAATTCAGTCTGGTAATGGTTATTGTGACACATGGAGGAATTGAATCAACCTTCATTAGTGCTGTACCTGTTGACGATGAAATTCTCCCAAAGATTCCTGTTCCACCAATTCCTACTTCTGTATTTACACCCATCACATTATCAAAAACATCATTAAAGACGAGTTCGCTTTCTGTTTCTGATTGTGAAAAATAATTAGCGGCTTCTTCTTCCTGAACTGGTGTAACAGTTTCATTTACTTCTTTTTTACAACTATTGAAGATCAAAATGATGAAAACTGTAGTCATCAACCGGGTAAGCATGGAGAAAGATTTCATTGTGATAGTTTTTGGTTACTGATTCAAACAGCCACGGTAGGAATGAAAGAACGCTTATAAGTTTAAAGGATTCTTAAATATTTTCGGCAGCTTTGTGCCTTGAAATTTAAAAAATAACCTAATTGATTGACACCCATACACATATTTACCTGGCTGATTTTGATGGAGATCGTGAAAAAGTAATAGCAAGAGCAAATGAATCCGGAATCGAATCGATGCTTATGCCCGCAATTGATTCTTCTACTCATGAACAGATGATGGCAGTTGAATCACGATTTAAAGGTTGCTTTTCAATGATCGGACTGCATCCATGCTCTGTAAATGAGGACTTTAAAAATGAATTGGCCGTTGTGGAAGGCTGGCTGGAGAAAAGAAAGTTTGTTGCTGTTGGAGAGATTGGACTAGACTATTATTGGGATAAAAGCTTTAAGAATCAGCAGGAAGAGGCATTTCGCGAACAGATTGGTTTTGCCTTGAAATATAATTTACCCATTGTTATCCATTCCCGCGATGCTATTGATGAATGTATTGCTATTGTAGAAGAATACCCGGGACTGAATGGGATATTCCACTGCTTTTCAGGAAACCTTAGCCAGGCGGTCCGGATCATTCAAACTGGTTTCCTTATGGGGATCGGGGGTGTTGTTACATTTAAAAATGCTGGCCTGGATAAAGTAGTGGAAAAGATAGGAATGCATCACCTCGTGCTGGAAACAGATGCACCTTACCTCGCACCGGTTCCTTATCGTGGCAAGCGAAATGAGCCATCTTATACTAAACTGGTAGCAGAAAAAATTTCATTGATTTGCCAGACAACACTGGAAACAGTAGAAGAAATAACTACCAGGAATGCAAGAAACCTGTTCAGGCTATAGAGCTACGGCGTAAATTTGCAGCCCTCATGGAGAGTTGTCCGAGTGGTTGAAGGAGCACGCCTGGAAAGTGTGTATACCTCTAAAGGGTATCGAGGGTTCGAATCCCTCACTCTCCGCATGCCACAAGAAAAATTCTTTGTGTACATCCTTCAAAGCATGAAGGATTTTTCTTTTTACATCGGTCAAACGAATGATTTGGATTATCGTATGTCAAAACACTGTGATGGTATGAGCAAATACACAGCTTCGAAAAGACCTTTGCGATTAGTATATTTTGAAATGTATAGCAGCAGGCGTGAGGCTTTACTGCGGGAAAAACAGTTAAAAGCATGGAAAAATGCAGAGCGATACAGACAATTAATTTCAAGGTGGAGAAATGAGACCCTTTAGGAACTTCGAGTTGTCCGAAGGTTGAATGAGTCCCGACCTCTTGGTCGGGAGAAAGTGTGTATACCTCTAAAGGGTATCGAGGGTTCTCCCGACTTTGATTCAGGACTCACTCTCCGCCTTTGCCCGCCAAAGCTTAAGCGAAGTCCGGCGATTTAGGAGGGCTTCGGTGGACCTGCCGAATTATATTAAACAAATTCCTTAGCGAAAGAAAGATTTGCGTGTGCCGGATTTAAGTTCATTTTCAGATTCTTGAGTTAAGGATTCATATATCAAAAAAGCATTTGGTTCAAATTGCTTCCGGTTTCAGAAATCTTGTCCTTCTCAACCATGTATCAATATTCCCCCATGGAATAAATGGTGCAAGCATTAAAGAATTATCCCAGAAAGGAATATTCATGATATAAATATTACTGAGATTAAAAACCAGGATGGCTAATAAAAGAAGCCAGTCGAATTTATGTGTAAAGAATCCAATGATGCATGACAATTGCAAAATGGCAGCGAATTGATATAAGAGTTGTGAAACTTTTGGATGTTCAATTAAGTACAGAACGGTCTGGCTTCTCCATGTGTCTGAAGGGACGAAGTGTTGTCTTAAAATGAGTGACATATTTGTTTGCTGAAAAAAACCTCCATAATAAAACTTGTAAACGCCTGAGCATACCAGCAGAAAAAGAATCCAGTACCGAACAAGTTCCCAGGTAAAATAAAATTTTAATTGATTCCGGAAAATGAATGCGATGGGCACAATAAGAAAACCAGCGTGGTGATAATGATGCCCAGTAGAACTGCCGTACATAATCTGGAAGAGCCAGAAGCAGATAACAGAAATAACACTGAAAATAATGTAATCAGGAAAAATTATAAAAAGGAATACAGACGCCAATAATAAAATATCAAATACAAAACTTCCTATTCGGTTCTGCATAATTGCCTGCGGAATATTCAGCATATGCAGAAACCAGTAAGTATTATCAGCTTCAGGATAAATCAGTACCGGTTGTTCCCATTGATGAACGAGATTGTTTGTGAAATAGAAATATAACAGCAGTAATAACAGCCAACCATAAATCAGCCTTGCCATCAAACGCCTCGGCAAATTAATTTTCCCGTACATAGCTGAAACTTGATACTGTATCTTTTAAGGCATGATATGATGGGTTCCAGATTACAGCTGACTGAATGATAGTAAAGGAATCTGCTTCCCTGCGGGCAACTCTTGAAAGGTATTTACACCACCAGTTGTAAAAAAGCTTATCGGTTACTGATGTATTGGTTAATCTTTTATAAAATGTATTGTACAACGCTGATGGTACCTTGCCTGAAAACCTCTTTTTAATTGTCTGGCTATCTGTTGCATAGAATCCATGGTCTTTTAATTTCCTGAAATATGCGAGCGACCCCAGAAGGGTTTCTCTCTCGTGACCGGAAATATTATCCGTATTAAAATACTTTCCATTAATGTATATGGTTGTCCTGTATGTTGTATCCAATGGCTGTTGCCTTGTGCTATACATGTTAAAAAGAAAAAAAGGAATAGTTTCTACTGCCTTATACATAAATAACACCTGGCAGATAATAAATATTATGACCACCCAGAACATGGGCCGCCATTGATGATATAATCGTTTTAAAAACATCAGGATATATAAACTGTAATGTAAATGAAAGGTACTTTACCGGATAATCCAATAAAGAAAGAAGGCTTATTTATTTACATCAGTAAAAATCATCTCAAGCATACTGTATAACTCGGGATGTTTTTCCTGCATCATTTCCGGCTTTTCAAAAAAATATTCAGAAGCAACAGCAAGAAACTCTGCTTCATTGGCGGTGCCATAAGGGTTAATGTCCGACCGGCCTTTTTTGATCAGTTCAATTTCTTCATGCATTCTTTTCAGCCACGGAAGTGTATAGGCAGGTGGTATTAATGTTCTGATCATTCCATCGGTATCGCCATCTGTTTTATCAATGAGGTGAACAAATTCATGTATGGCTGTATTCGTTCTGTCAGAACTATTCAGAAAACCGGCGCGAAGGTCCTGTTGAGAAAGAACCATCACATTCTGCATTGGTCCATTACCAACCATGCCGAGAATATTTCTGTCTCCACCTTCCAGGTAAAATTTTTCATTGAATGAATCAGGATATAAAAGCACTTCGTGAATGTTTGTGTATTCCCAGTTCTTAAATGCAAAAATCGGGATAATGGCTGCCGAAGCAATAAACACGCGATCCATATCATCAACTGTTGTTCTCACGCCCGTTATCCTGGTTTTCTTCAGAAAAGAATTGATCCTGTTTTCAAACTCGATTTTTGCTTTATCATTCAAACGCTGGTAAAACAGTACATGTTCCCCGAGGATATTTTTTAGAATTTCAGATGGAGGAGGTGTAAAATGTTCTCTCTTTTTTGAAAATAAATAGACCAGTAAACCGATGCATGCCATTGATATCAGGAATAATAAAAGATCGGAGGTGGTGTACATGTAATTTAGGGTGCCTATTTTTTCACGTTACTTAATGTAATATTCAATGCTCAAGGAACAACGATCAATATTCAATTAAATCTGTACAATATAGGGAGTAACCAACCGAACGTGCATATTGAGCGTTGAAAATTGATAATTATGTATTGTATTATTGGGTCTACCAATTATTCATTTCTCCTTCTACAATTCTTTCCGGCTTTTCGGGTGGATGATTTTTCCAGTCAGGGTCATAATCAACAAACCAGGAAAGCCACAGCACCCTCGAGAAACGCATCAGCCACGGTTGTATGACAATAAGAAAAACAGAATTGCTTATGATCCATACGAGGAACCGTTTATCGGTAAATGAAAATCCAACAATCAGGAACCATGCAAGAAAACTGGCAATTGTGATGAGTAGTGCAATTACATAACTGACATAACCCGTTCCATAATAAAACCCTACTTCAATATCCGTAGGCTGATTGCACTGCGGACATCTGGCATACATATCAAGATTGCGCTTAAAACGAAAAGTTTGTTTTTGTCTGAACAGCTTTGCTTCCCTGCACCGGGGACAACGACAGCTAAACACTGTTGTCCAGTAACGTCTGTGTGGTACCTGTTCGATTTTCCGGTTCATAAATAATCGAGTACTTTCTCCATCTGCATGCTTCGAGATCCTTTCACCAGTAAGTATGCATGTTCAACGTTTGCCTTTTTCAGCCATTCTCCTGCATCCGTTG
>JBJMLW010000533.1:0-3531 GCA_045805105.1 Flavisolibacter sp.
AAAAAGACCTCCCGCCCGGATTCCAGAGAAGTGAATTCATCCTGGATCATGGTTTTCTTGATTTCATTGTTAACCGGAAAGAACTGAGGCAGAAACTGGCTACGGTGTTGGTATTATTTAAAAACTGATATGCATGAATGGACAAATGTAACATACGTATGTCCTTATTGTCATATCTGATCTCATCTTTCGTGAAATCTTATTAATCTGTGTAATCTGAGTAAACTGTGATCGAAATAAAAAACCGGCAGGCCTTTTACGAATACTATATCGATGACAAATACGTTGCAGGTATTGTATTAACTGGTACAGAAGTAAAATCCCTGAGGGAAGGAAAGGCAAGTTTTAATGATAGCTTTTGTGTTGTACATAAAAGTGAATTATATATCCGTTCATTTCACATTTCCGAATATTCTCATGGAACAGTGAATAACCATGATCCGGTAAGAGAGCGAAAACTTTTGCTGACCAAACGTGAAATAAAAAAGGTGGAAGCGAAAATGAAGGAAAAGGGATATACAATTATTCCTCTTCGTTTATTTTTCAATGAAAAGAACCTGGTAAAGGTGGAGATCGGGCTGGCAAAAGGGAAAAAACTTCACGATAAAAGAGATACAATTAAACAACGAGATACCGAAAGAGAAATGAAACGGTATATCAAATAACTGAATTCCATCCATGAAAAAAATCCTGATCATTCTTCTGATATCAACATCTGTTTGCTGCCGTGCCCAGGATGTTGCCGGTTACTGGTATGGTTCCGCAAACGTGGTTAATTCCGGTTCTACCAACAATTACCTGATTGAACTGATCGTGAAACAGAATAATACTTCTGTTCAGGCGATCATCAATTATTATTTCCGGAACACTTACCGTAGCCTTCAGTTCAATGGAAATTATAATCCAAAAACAAGACAACTTGAATTGTATAATATACCTGTTCCTTATTTCGGTTCTTCTGACCAGATGCAGGTTGACTGCCAGATGGATTTTATTGCCACACACAGGGTAGCAAAAGCAGGATCGAATTTGGTTGGCCGCTTTGTAGGAAGAGAAGGTTATCGTTACACCTGCCCCGAACTGGCATTTGACCTCAGGCTCAACCAGGATGCAGGAAACCAGGATTCTGTTCTCGTTGCACTCAGAAATTTCAAGGAAAGTTACCAGCTCTGGTCACCTTCCGCCCGCGATACCTTTGTTGCCGCAACCGTTATCCAGCGACCCATCCAGAATATTGTTGTGAATAATGAATTTACCCAGCGTAAAACAGAAGTGCAGAATGAAATTGTTGTTTCAACAGATTCCATCCAGGTGGACCTTTATGACAATGGTGAAGTGGATGGGGATTCCATTTCCATTTTTTTTAACGACAAACTCCTGGGGTCCAACCTGAGGTTAAGCACACGATCCATTCATCTCAATATTGCACTGGATACTACAAAAGAAATCAACGAGCTCTCGATGTTTGCCAACAATCTCGGTTCCATCCCACCCAACACAGCACTGATGCTGGTTTCAGATGGAAAGAAAAGATATGAAGTAAGGCTTTCGAGCAACTTTGAAAAAAATGCTGCAGTAAGAATCCGAAGGAAAAAGAATCTTTGATCTCTGATTTAAATCATAGATTAGACATCATAATATCAAAGATTAAAACAGTTCTGTCTGTTTCGGTTTCGCACTCACCTCCCAGTCCATCGTAATATTTTTTCTGTAATCCACGAGTTTGGCACCTACAGCCTTCCACCCCATTACGTCAACCATTTTTGCAATTTTGAATTTGGCTTTCCTTACCTGTGATCCTTTACCCGACTGCACAACAAGAATTGGTTCATCTTCCGTGGAAACAGCTTCAAGCTGATTTCCCTTACCATCTTTAATAAAAACAAACTTGCTTCTTAACGTCTGTGTTTCGATGCGAAAGCGCTTGACATTGTATTGTAATTTTTCCTGGTCGAGATAGATCGCAGTTATGATTCTTTCAGGATCAAACTTTTCAACATGCATCACTTCTTCCGGATTGAATCGTTGTGTTAATTCCTGGTCGGTTAATTCATATGAACCATCAGTATTTACAATCAGGATAAGGTCATCTGCATCGAAGTCACCCAATTCAATTCCTTTTCCTTCATGATTCAACCGGCCGAATTTATCATCAAACCAAAGCTTGATGCTTCCCAGTGTGGCTACACCGGCTTCCTTGAATTTTACTGAGCGAACGGGATATTTGGTTACCTGGTTACCGATACTGCTGCGGCTTTTGATTTCCAGTTCTTCAAAAAAGAATTCAAACTCTTTATTCCGTGCAGAACAGTTCGGGCTGAGTACAACACGTACAATCTCTGCTTCACCATTTGGATTGGCTGTCAGGTAATGGACTTTACTTTTATCATGACCTTTTGTGAGATCGTATTCCTTGTCCCTGGTAACACCAGTAACATTAAAACGTTTGGCATAGGATGTTCCTGTAGCACCATCTGTATAAATCATGTTGTACGTAGTGCGTTCATCTCCTTTGCGGAAAACAGCAGCATATAAAATGTCCTTACCGATAAACACCTTATCCTGCACCTTCACCACTTTCATAACACCTCTTTTTGTAAAGGCAATGATATCGTCAAGGTCAGAGCATTCAACAAGGAATTCATCCTTTCGAAGAGAGGTACCGATAAAACCTTCATCCCTGTTAACATACAGACGAGTATTGGCTATAGCAACGTGCTTGGCTTCAATTACTTCAAATTGTTTGATCTCAGTTTTTCTTTCTTTTCCCTTTCCGTATTTTTTTAATAGGCCTTCAAACCACGCAATCGCATAATCATTCAGATGTGATAGATTGTGCTTTACTTCCTTTATCTGAACTTCGAGGTCACGGATCTGGGCGTTGAGTTCATCGATGTCTAATTTGTATATTCTTCGGACAGGCTTTTCCGTTAGTTTTAAAATATCCTCCCTGGTTACTGCCCGTTTTAATTGTTTTACAAATGGAACAAAAGCCTTGTCAATTCCTTCAATCACCTTTTCCCATGTAGCATGTTTCTTTTCAAGCTCTTTATAGATTTTTTCCTCGAAGAAGATTTTTTCCAGTGAAGTATAATGCCACTTCTCCTGTAACTCTCCCAGCCGGATCTGTAATTCACGCTGAAGAAGTTCTTTGGTATTCTCTACCGAGATCTTTAACAGGTCATTGACTCCAACAAAATTTGGTTTTTCGTCAATGATCACACAGGTATTTGGAGATACAGAAATTTCACAGTCGGTGAATTTGTACAGCGCATCAATAGTAATGTCAGGTGAAATTCCCTGGGCGAGATCAACAACAATCTCAACTTCTGCCGCTGTATTATCTGTAACCTTTTTGATTTTGATCTTTCCGGAATCATTGGCTTTTACTATGCTATCCATCAAACCGGAAGTTGTAACTCCATAAGGAACACTTTTGATTACAAGTGTCTTCTTGTCTGCTTCTTCAATGTGGGCCCGCACTTTGACGCGTCCTCCTCTTTTTCCCTGGTTATAATCTGCAATATCTGC
>JBJMLW010000534.1:0-5415 GCA_045805105.1 Flavisolibacter sp.
TGAAACGGAAATGTCACTACATCTTTACGTCGCTTACGATAGTTTGTTTTTTTGGAACGCAAGGGATCGCAAAGGTTACGCCAGGGATCGCAAGGAATTTATAATTGTATTTAATTTGCGTCCTTTGCGTTTCCTTTGCGGTCCCGATGAAATCGGGACTTAGGTTGCAAAAAAACAAACTGCGTAAGCGACGTAAAGATGTAGTGACATTTCCGTTTCAAATCATCGGTCGCTTAACTATTTAGCTCAGATCCCTCCTTCGTCGGGATGACATCCTAATAGAATTTTAGCAAATAATTTATCATTAGGCTTCGCATCATTTAGCATTTAGCATTTAACATTCAACATAATTTCCCCTACTTTGCGCATTTGCGTGAAAGTGCGTGTTGCTAAAACTTTCCATATCCAGGGTGAAATTTTTCCAGCGTCTTTCTCAGGAATTCCCTGTCTAGGTGTGTATAGATTTCTGTTGTTGTAATGCTTTCATGGCCCAGCATCTCCTGAACGGCACGAAGGTCTGCACCACCTTCCACCAGATGCGTGGCAAAGGAATGACGAAAGGTATGTGGAGAAATATTTTTATCAATCTGTGCCTTTGCTACAAGATCCTTGATGATCAAAAAAATCATTACCCTTGATAGTCTTTTTCCCCTCCTGTTTAAAAACAGGATGTCTTCTTCACCAATAGAGATCAGTTGCTGATCACGAACGGCGATCCTGTAAATATTGATGTATTTGATGGCGCTGTCGCCGATAGGAACAAGGCGTTCTTTATTGCCTTTACCAATAACACGGATAAAACCTACATCAAGATACAGTTGTGATAGTTTCAGGTTCACCACTTCACTTACCCGCAACCCGCAACTGTACATTGTTTCGATGATGGCTTTATTGCGGGTGCCTTCAGGCGTGCTCAGGTCTATATGGTTGATCAGGTTTTCTATTTCTTCAAATGTGAGAACATCTGGTAGTGCTCTTTTTAGCCTGGGTGCTTCCAGCAATGAAGTGGGATCGGTGGTGCTGATATCTTCAGTAAGACAATATTTATAAAATGTGCGGATGCCTGATATCATTCTTGCCTGGGAAGCTGCAGTCATACCCAGTCCTGCAATCCATTCAACAAATTCCTGCAGGTCCTTCAGTTCAAGCTGTGAAGGATTTCTATTGATACCATGAGATAACAGATAGGAGGTGAGTTTTTCAATATCATTCAGGTAAGCAGATATTGAATTTTCAGAAAGAGATCTTTCCAGCTGCAGATAGGCTTTAAACCCTTTTTTATACGGTTCCCACACATTGGATATTTAATGACTGAACAGTAACAGTAATCATACCATTGTTGAATTGTATCAACACGTTTCAAACAAAATTAGGAGGAGAAGGATTTCCTTTCAAAATTCTTTTACCTTCGGCACTCACATTTGTGCCATGTCGTATTTCAGAAGAAAGTTTGTGAACACCGTGTTGCAGCACCGTTCCCGCCTCAGAAGATTTTTAACCAAGGTTGAAAATAAGCCACCAAAAAATCTTGATCCCCTGGCTGATGTTCTGGATAAGGAAGTATGGCAGGAGATCGACTGTCTTGCCTGTTCCAATTGTTGCCGTACCATGACGCCGACATTTACTTTTAAAGACCAGCAACGGATATCCAAACATCTGAACATGTCTATAAAACAGTTCAGGGAAAAGTGGTTGTATAAAGACCGCACCGGCGACTGGATGAATGTAAGTACACCTTGCCAGTTCCTCGACCGCAAAACAAATATGTGCAACATTTATGCAGTTCGCCCTGCTGATTGTGCTGAATTCCCTCACCTTACAAAAAAGAAAGTAGTGGAATACATGCATATTCATAAACAGAATGTGCAGCATTGTCCTGCCACATTCCGTTTTGTTGAAAAACTAATGGACCGTATCAAAACAGGTGAAAAAATCCTGGTACCACAGGGAAAGCCCTATAAATAGACATCTTCAATAAAAAAATATTCTGCATCACCTTTTTTCTTTTCATAAATAGAAAGGATGTCAACCCTGAAATCGCGATATGCGGGATGGCGAAACATGAATTCATTCACTGCGCGGAATATGGCCGATTTCTTTTTTCCCTGCACACCCGCCTCAGGATAGCCATATTGCTGCGATGAACGGTATTTGACTTCAACAAAGTGGGGCATTTCATTTTTGAGTGCTACGATATCAATTTCAAACTGCCGGTATCTCCAGTTACGGTGAAGAATGGTATATCCTTTCCCTGTCAGCCAGTCCACGGCAAGTTGTTCGCCTCCACGACCAAGTTCAGTGTTGCAAGCCATCTTCTATCTTTATTGCAAATTAAGATGCCATGCAGGCGAATCAAGGTGTTTTTCCACTAAAAGGCGTGGTGCAAAACTATGCGTGGGGCGGTTATAACTACATACCGGAACTGATTAAACAACAAAACGGTGAACAAAAGCCTTTTGCTGAATACTGGCTTGGTGCACATCCCAATTATCCGTCTGAGGTGGAGGGCCTCGGCACACTGGATAAATTTATCAGCCGTGCACCGGAAACATTCCTGGGAAAGGATACCATAAAGAAATTCCAGGGGCTTCCTTTTCTTTTCAAGATTCTCGATGTGCGTCAGATGTTATCGATACAGGTGCATCCCGACAAAGAATCTGCTAAAAAAGAATTTGAAAATGAAAACCTGAAAGGTATTTCCCTGACTGCACGGGAACGAAACTACCGGGATGACAACCACAAACCTGAAATGATGGTGGCATTGGGGGACTTCTGGCTGTTGCATGGTTTTAAAAATGAGATAGATCTTTCTGAAATCCTTGAACGAACACCTGAACTTCAGTTTCTTCACCAGGTTTTTTTGGATGAAGGATACAGGAAACTTTATGAAGAAGTAATGCTGATGCCACAGGAAAAAGTAAATGAAATCCTGCGTCCGCTTGTAAAAAGAATTTTAACTGTATATGAAAAAGATGGATGGGAAAAAACAGATGAAAATTTCTGGGCAGCAAGGGCAGCTACTACGTTTTGTCGTAACGATCAGTATGACCGTGGTATTTTTTCAATTTATTTTTTCAATCTTGTTCATTTAAAAAAGGGAGAAGGTGTTTTTCAGCCTGAAGGAATGCCACATGCATACCTTGAAGGACAGAATGTAGAGGTGATGGCAAATTCCGACAATGTGCTTCGTGCTGGGCTTACCGACAAGCATATTGATGTGAATGAACTGTTGAAGTATGTCCGGTTTCAGCCAACGAAACCTCACATCCTCAAACCCTCCACGGAACATACAATTTATAAAACGGCAGCAGAAGAATTTGAACTTCACCATTATAACCTCGAAGCCAAAGAACAGGTAGGCTTCAAGTCGTCCTCTGCTGAACTATATTTTGTGCATGATGGCAATCTGGTAGTAAATAGCGATTCAAATCTTATAAAAATTGGTAAAGGCCAGGCTGTTGTTATCTCATGCGGGGTTACCTATTACGTTGAGGCTGTTGTTTCAGCATCGGTTTACAGGGTAATTGTGCCAAGTTAAACTGGCTATCTGGGTTTTCTTGCTTATTTTTGCCGCGATAAAATGCAAATGATGAAATTGAATAAGTCTGTTGTTCTAGCTTTTGTTCTTCTTGTTTTGTCTGCTTCACTTTACAGGATCTGGGACAGGCCTGCTGGTTTTGCCCCGATGCTTGCAATGTCAATTTTTGGAGGTGCCATTCTTAAGGATAAAAAGCTGGCGATGATTTTACCATTATTATCCATGCTGCTTTCAGATACTCTTTACCATATACTTTATATTAATCACTTATCATCTACTCCTGGCTTTTACCAGTCTCAGGGTTTTTTTGACAGCCAGTTTTTTAACTATTCATTGTTTGCAGGGTTAACCCTGTTTGGATTTTTAATGAAGAAAGTGAATACTCTTACCGTTCTCGGCTTTTCCATCAGTGGTTCCATTCTTTATTTTCTTACCTCCAACTTTTTTGTGTGGCTTGGTGGTGGTGGATTTAACAGGCCAAAAACTTTCGAAGGAATGCTGCAATGCTATAATGATGCGCTTGCCTTTTACAGGAATTACGGACTGGTAAATGGTTTCGAAGGCAACTTCATCCTTGGAGATATATTCTTCTGTGCAGTTTTATTTGCTACTTACGAACTGGTGAACCGGTTTGTTCTACGTGCACCTCAGCACCAGCTTGCGTAGTTGTGTCACGCAAAGCCGCAAAGGGCGCCAAGCCGCGAAGTATAGATCACCTAGATAATTATGATGATAAACTACTGCGGTTCACTTTGCAAGTATATTCCTACAAAAAGATTACCTGCATAAAAAGTTATAGCGTTCACAACCCTTTGCGGCTTTGCATCCTTAGCGCCTTGGCGTGAAACATCTCAAAGCGATAGCTTTCCGGGATCTATTTCATATCCTTCATCAACAAGAAGTTCCCTTCCGTCCGCTGCTGCAGTGGCGAGGGCATCGCAACGATTATTCAAAACATTTTCCGCATGACCTTTCACCCACACAAATTTTACCTGGTGTTGTTTGTAAAGGTTGTAGAAACGAACCCATAGATCTTTATTTTTTTTCCCTTTTGAAAAATTTGTTGCCAGCCAGTTATTCAGCCATCGTTCATTGATTGCCTTAACAATATACTGACTGTCGGTGTATATGGTTACCTGCTGGTTTTTCTTTTTCAATGCTTCCAGTCCAGCAATTACACCCATTAATTCCATGCGGTTATTGGTAGTCTTCCTGTATCCTTTAGAAATTTCTTTTCTGTGTTTACCGCTCATGAGTATCACACCATAGCCGCCCGGCCCCGGATTTCCCCTTGAGGCGCCATCTGTATACATAATGATTTCCCCGTTCATGGCCGGTTATTAAATTCAATTTTTCTTACAAGCTGGCAGTGCTGGTTGATATAAAGGTTATCAATTGCAATTATATTCTGTTTTGAAAGTACAGTTGCCGGTATTTTTAAATGAGGCGAAAAAAAAGCTGCTTCCTCAGGTGAAGGACGTGTCACATCAAGAAGAATCCTTCCATGGGTCGCTTTATCCAGTCCCTTCCTGATCATTTCAGAACAATACATTTTCTGGTCTGTTTGATAATCAAATGCCGAATCGAATGAAATTTTCTGCTGGTACAGGTTTAGTACATATGATTTTAATAATTTTCTTTCAGTATCGGAAAGATCGTAACGGTATATGGCATAACCGGCATTTTTCCTTGGATTGCAGAACTTTTCAAGGCTATCTTTTTTCATGCTGTCATCACCAGATTCTTCATGCGGCAAAATGTGGTACACTACAGGAATTCCTTTATCCAAAAAAACTAGACCCGAATGTGAATACGTCTGGTCACGCCTGTTGAATTGCTTGATCAACTGGCTTGAAAATTCCTGTCCGCTCCTTACA
>JBJMLW010000535.1:0-5661 GCA_045805105.1 Flavisolibacter sp.
ACCCCGCTTGATCCGGGGTTTTTTAATCACGGATTAAAAGATGATTGCGCTGATTACACAGATGGGTGGTTCAAAAAAGATATTCAAAACTGAACGAATTATAAGAACATCGCTTATCCTGATTGATGCGGGGTTTTTTAATCACGGATTAAAAGATGATTGCACTGATTACGCAGATGGGTCGTTTAATAGATGAAATTCTAAAATGAAGGTATAGAAACAGCCAACTTTTAAGCATGAAGCTTGCAGCTCGTAGCTTCTCATCTTTCGACTGACGAATTCAGGGAGGCATCGTTCATCTGTGATTGATTTACTTTCTGCCGGAGGAAGATATATTTATTGTATTTCATCCTTCATTATCCTCTTTTCATCAAGCTTTTTTTGCCATCCGGAATTAGTAGATTTAGTTTGTCAATGCACCTCGGACAATCAATAACCCGATACAAACTTCACCATTTTCTGATTTGGGCTACTATTGGTGTAATATGGTTCTACCTGCGTTACCAGGATTATAGCACCACCGGCATAGCAATAACCGTTACCATTATAAAAACCTTCGATTTGGCACTGATGGTTTATACGGCCAATTACATCTTTATCCCTAAACTCTTATACAAGAAACATTATCTGGTATTTGCCCTGGCATTTCTTTCAATGATCATTGTAAGCAGTCTTGTAAAAATGCACTTGCTCGGAAAGATTACCCATAACCCTGCACTTTCCGACTGGTCGGGGAATATAAAGACCAGGATCTATGATAACATGATCCCGCATCTTTTCCTTGTTATCGCTGGCGTCGCCTTCCAGCTTTTGTTCGACTACAACCGCATACAGAAGCGACTTGCCGAAGTAGCCAAAGAACGCGCAGAAGCGGAACTCAATTTCCTTAAATCACAAATCAACCCGCATTTTTTATTCAATTCACTTAACTCCGTTTATTTTCTCATTCATAAAAACAATTCAGAAGCCAGAACAGCACTTCATAAGTTTTCCGACATGCTTCGCTACCAGTTGTATGAACTGAAAGATGAAAAAGTTCCTATTGAAAAGGAGATTGGCTTTATTGAAGATTATATTGGACTTCAGCAACTCAGAAATGAAAATTGTAAAATCAACCTGCGTATTGATCGGGAAATGAAAACTTTTTCCATTGAACCATTGCTCCTGATTCCATTTGTTGAAAATTCATTCAAGCACCTTTCACATTTTAATAATGGAAGATCTAATGAAGTGAATATCGAGCTTGTGCGGAAAAATGGATCGATGAACTTTAATGTGCGCAATACAACGGAAGGAAAACATCCTGGTGGTTCTCATTCCCCCGGAGGCATTGGCCTTACCAATGTGAGGCGGCGCCTGGAACTTCTCTACCCACAAAAGCATCAACTAATAATAGGAGAGGATGGTGGTTGGTATGATGTGAGGTTAACCATAAAAATGGACGGCTGATGACCATACAGTGCATTATTATCGACGATGAACCACTTGCAAGAAAGGGTTTGAAGGAATATATTAATGACGTGGATTTCCTTCAACTGATTGGTGAATATGATACACCTCTCAAGGCAATGGATGTGCTGAGTACAGAACATGTGCAGCTTATATTTCTCGATATCCAGATGCCAAAAATTAATGGACTTGATTTTTTCAAGTCGCTACGCCAGGCACCTCCGGTAATATTTACAACGGCATTTCCTCAATATGCATTGGAAGGCTTTGAATTGAATGCTCTGGATTACCTGGTGAAACCTGTTTCTTTTGAAAGATTTCTGAAAGCAGCGCTAAGGGCAAAGGAATATTATGAAGTAAGACATAAAAATCTTTCTGAAGCCGGCAATGAAAACAGGGAGATGTATTTTTTTATTAAAGCAGATAACAGGCTGGTGAAAGTTTTTTTTGAAGAGATTCTTTTTGTTGAGGCTCTTCAGAATTATGTGGCACTGCATACAACATCCCGAAAGCTCATTACTTATCTTACTTTTAAATCCATTGAAGATTACCTTCCTGCAGAATCTTTTATCAGAACGCATAAATCGTTTATTGTTGCCGCTGCACGAATTGATAATATCGAAGGAAACAACATCAGGATTGGCCAGCACAATATTCCCATCAGCAGAACGCTGAAAGATGAAGTGATGGAGAAATTGCTGAAAGGAAGGTTTTTGAGAAGATGATGGAAAAGGAATTGGGGATTAGGGATTGGGATTCGGAGTGTCCTGTAATTTAAATTTTGGTAAGCATTGGGACAGCGGATGGATTTAATGGATGAAGGGAAGAAGTATTGACTAGGTAATACAATAAATATTTTTTTACATTAATCTTCCTGTGAAAACAAATGACCTTAATCCCCATTCCCCAATCCCATTTCACTGCCTACTTTTCCTATCTTCACATCATGACCTCAATGGAAATAAAATTCCTCGAACGCGCTATTGAATTATCAAAAAAGGGAATGCAAACGATGCAGGGCGGACCATTCGGATGCGTTGTTGTTTTGAATGGTGAAATTATTGGTGAAGGATGCAATGAGGTAACTGCCACCAATGATCCTACAGCGCATGCTGAAGTTGTTGCTATCCGTAACGCGTGCCGTCATTTAAAAACTTTCCAGCTTACAGGTTGTGATATCTATACAAGCTGTGAGCCTTGTCCGATGTGCCTGGGTGCTATTTACTGGGCACGTGCACATCGGGTGGTTTACGCGAATACAAAAAATGATGCTGCAGCAATCGAATTTGACGATCAGTTCATTTATGATGAAATTGAAAAAGCGGATGGACAACGCCAGATCGAATTTGTTCATCATCCGCATCCTGCAGCACTTGATGTTTTTGATCAATGGAAAAAAATGGAAAACAAAATTGAATACTAATCATACGTGATCAGTTTTGTAGCAACCATAGAAAAATTTGGTGAGAAAGGTGAAAAAACAGGGTGGACTTATATACTCGTACCCGCTGAATTGGCTCAGCAATTACATCCGGGAGTAAGAAAAGCATTTCGGATAAAGGGAAAAATCGATCAGCATCCTTTCAGTTTGGTTAGCCTGTTACCCATGGGTGATGGCGATTTTATCATGACGCTGAATGCGAAAATGAGAAAGGCTATTAAGAAACAAAAAGGAGCAAAAGTTTCCGTACGCATGGAAGTTGATCCCGGTGAAATTGTACCACCGAAATCATTACTTGAATGCCTCGCCGACGAACCAAAGGCCAGGGAAAATTTTCAGAAACTCCCAATGTCACGCCGCAATTATTTTATCAACTGGATCCGGGCGGCAAAAACAGATCCCACTATTGCAAAAAGAATTGCTGCAACGATCAACGCTTTGGAAAAAGGGTGGGATTTTGGACAGATGCTCAGGGCGATGAAAAAGGATACCTGATCATGCATCTTCACCATCGGTTATTTCGCTTCCTACACCTGTAGTTTTCTGGTCATCACTTTCATTTTGTTCGGTTCTCTGAATATTCTCATTTGCTCTTGGATTGGGATTTTCCACGATTTCAGTAGGAGGCAGGACATTTGCATTTTGATTTGCGTGCTGGTTTTCGTGGTTATTTTTTTGACGGTTATCCATTTTTTATTTTAATGGCGAAAATGTTATGCCAACCATTCATTTGATTGTAAAAGGAAAAGTACAGGGTGTTTTTTACAGGGCGAGTGCAAAGGATATGGCAATGAAGCTCGGATTGAAGGGATGGGTAAAAAATACAAAGGAAGGTGATGTGGAGATGAAAGTACAGGGACCTGAAGATCTGCTGGAAGAATTCATTCATTGGTGTCATAAAGGGCCACCGTCTGCACAGGTAACTTCCATAGAACAACATGAACTGGCGGAAGAATCTTTTCACGATTTCAGGATAAAGAAGGACAGTTTTCTATGATTGCAGAGGTTCATACCCATCTTTCCGGTAGAGCTTGCTTATCCAGTTTTTTGCACAATATGTTGATTTCTATAGCAAAAATTACCCAATGGGTCTGCTTATTACCTTTAAAATACTTCGGCACTATTTTGTTGACTAAGCAGTAAACCAACGAATTATTAACCTTTAAATGTGCGCGCTATGTCAGATCAAACAGGGCAAATCGAAAATCAAAATAATGAAGACAGAGGTGAAGAAATGAATCAGGGCAATTCAATAAATGATTCCATGGAAAATTCAGGAAGAAGTAACGGAAGGTCAAATGGAACATCTAATCGTGGATTCGCTGCCATGAGTCCTGAACGCCAAAGGCAGATTGCCAGCGAAGGCGGAAGGGCAGCTCATAAGCAGGGAGTTGCACATGAATGGAATAGTGATGAAGCGAAAAGAGCTGGTCGTAAAGGTGGGCAGATCGTTAGCCAGAACCGTGAACATATGAGTGAAATCGGAAGAAGAGGTGGTCAGAGTTCTGGTGGAAGGCGAAACAGGAATCAGCAAAATGAACAGGGATCAGGTGAATGATGTTTATTTAATGAAGAAAAGCGCCCCGGTCTTACCGGGGCGTTTTTTTTGGAAAGCTTGGTAGCCATTCACATATTTTTTGTCACTGAACTAAGGATCGTATTCATAAAATCGACAGCGTGTAGCTGTTATTTATCGACTTCGACTGAATTTATTTTTTAAAATCGTGCTTCGATTGAAGAGTGAATGAGTTTTTTGATTTTCTTTGGCAAAAGATCAGAACAATATCATGCAAATGAAAAACTATGTGCTTCCGGTGTTAGCGCTGGTATGTTTAAGTTGTAACAACAGTGCATCTCAGCAGGAAAAAACTTCAGATTCCACTTCTACAGACACTAATAAAGTTGCTTCTTCCAATACACTGGATACTGCTCGTTACGACCAGTTACAGAATTACCTGGCGAATGGTGATACAACAGGAAGGTGGCCGGTAAAACATCAATATCCGCTACCAGGTGCTGTTCTTCCATTTCACCGGGTTGTAGCTTATTATGGAAACCTGTCATCAACAAGAATGGGTGCGCTTGGTAAATGGCCAAAGAAAGAAATGATTCCAAAATTGCTGGATGAAGTAAAAAAATGGAGTGATGCGGATAGTGTGATCAAAGCCATTCCTGCGTTACATTATATTGCTGTTACAGCGCAGGGCGCGGCAGGTAAAGATGGAAAATGGCGCTTGCGTATGCCCTACAAACAGATTGATACGGTTCTTGCCTGGGCTAAGGAAATCAATGCACTTGTATTTATTGATGTGCAGGTTGGTTTGAGTGATGTTCAGACCGAACTTCCTCTATTTGAAAAATATCTCGCTTTGCCGAACGTTCATTTCGGCATTGACCCGGAATTTGCAATGAAATCAAAAGGAAATAAAAAACCTGGCAGCGTGATTGGTTCACTGGATGCTGCAGATATCAACTGGATGGGTGATTATCTTGCCGGAATCGTAAGAAAATATAACCTTCCTCCTAAGATCTTCATGGTGCACCGTTTTACACAGGCAATGGTGACGAATGCAGATAAAATTAAAGTTCATCCCGAATTACAGATTGTTATGGATATGGACGGATGGGGCGGACCGGCAAAGAAAAAAGATACTTATTACAGCTGGATATACAAACAGCCCGTTCAATTCACCGGATTCAAACTTTTCTATGTAAATGATACTGAAAAATCCGGTTTGAAGGAAATGATGTCACGTGAAGAAATTCTCAAA
>JBJMLW010000536.1:0-2431 GCA_045805105.1 Flavisolibacter sp.
GAAGAGGCAAATAAATTTTTTGAAGAAACAGCTAATGATGCAGAAGCCAGGGCGGTATTCTTTATGAATTCTTTTCTGTTCATGTTGTTAAGGTAATAAAGGAGTTTGAAAGGTATGGGTGAAACCTGGCTGAAGCAACAAATGAACTAACGCAACCCGCTTTGCGGGACGCAAGGGAAGCGCAAGGGACGCGATTTGTTTTCTTAGTTTCTTTTGAATGTTTTTACACATGAATGATGGATAAAATCACCTAAAATTTGGAGTAAAACAACATGGCTGAATTGTGACGAGGATTCACCTTGCAATAAAAGCAATGAGTGAAAATGAATTATCTAAAATCATCTACGAGGAGGCTATGTACGTTCATTCCCGTATAGGGCCCGGAATGCTGGAATCGGCATATATACATTGTCTTGTTCACAGGCTTCTAAAAAGGCTTACTAATGTGAAGACCCAGGTTCCAATACCCCTGATTTTTGAAGAAAGCAAATTGGAATGTGGTTATAGAGCAGATATTGTAGTTAATGATAAAGTAGTTATTGAAGTTAAAAGTATTGAAGCCATTGCAAAAATACACAAGGCACAATTACTGACCTACCTGCGTTTTTTAAACTTAAAACTTGGAATGTTATTAAATTTCAATTGCGTACATATGAAAGACGGAATAAAAAGAATCGTTAACGGCTTATAAAACAATTTCAAATGAAATTACTGAAAGAATAAAAGTTGTTCTCTCTTGCGCCCCTTGCGTTACCCTTGCGTCCCGATGAAATCGGGATGGCGTTAGTTCATTCCCCTGCTGCTAGGCAGCTTTCACGTTTCACGTTTCACGTCCCACGTTCATATCTATTATCTTTACGAAATTGAAAATTGCAACCTATAATGTAAACGGCATCAATGGCCGGCTCCCTGTTCTGCTTCGATGGCTGAAAGAATCCGCACCTGATGTAGTTTGTTTACAGGAGCTGAAAGCACCGCAGGAAAAATTTCCTGAAGAAGCCATCATCGACGCAGGATATCATGCGATATGGCATGGACAAAAAAGCTGGAATGGTGTTGCCATACTTTCACGAAAAGAAAAGCCCGAAGAACTCTGCCGTGTTCTGCCAGGTGATCCTGAAGACCTGCATAGCCGTTACATGGAAGCTATGATCGATGGCATACGGATCGCATGTCTTTATTTACCTAATGGAAACCCGGCACCGGGTCCGAAGTTCGACTACAAATTAAAATGGTTTGAAAGACTAACAAAGCATGCCTCGCAATTGCTGAAGTCAGGGGAACCGGTTATACTTACCGGCGACTTTAATGTAATGCCTACTGAACTTGATGTTTACAAACCCGAACGATGGGTGAAAGATGCCCTGTTCCGTCCTGAATCACGCGAAGCATTTAAAAACCTTGTAGACCAGGGCTGGACAGACGCCATTAGAAAACTGTACCCGAAAGATGTGATTTATACATTCTGGGATTATTTCCGCAACGCTTACGGCCGCAATGCAGGTCTGCGGATTGATCATTTTCTTTTAAGTCCAAAAATCAGCAAAAAACTGAAAGCTGCAGGTGTTGACCGCGAAGTGAGAGGATGGGAAAAGACGAGTGATCATGCGCCGGTGTGGATTGAAGTGAATTGATTATGTTGAATGTTGAATGTTGAATGTTGTATGAAGTGGAAACCTGTTTTTTTTCCAAAATCATTATTAGACTGTCATCCCGATCCTGACTGAAATCGGGAGAGGGATCTGAGGCATGAATAGAGGAAATATCGCATTTACAGTGAATGTCTTAAAGTCATTTTTAAATTGAGGTCCGCCTTAATGTTAGGATGAGATCCCTCCTTCGTCGGGTTTGTACATCAATAAAGCCGGGATGACAATAAAAACCCGGCATGACATTCTAAGAGTGTTGTAGTATTAATACCACATAAATCAGCATTAATCTTAATCATCTAATAATCAGCGTGCCTCATGTCTCATTACGAAATCATACTATTCTTCATCATCATCGCTTTTGTCTATGCATCTGTAGGTTTTGGTGGTGGGTCGAGTTACCTGGCGATTCTTTCCATGTATGAATTACCATTCAGGGAGATTAGGTTGATTGCACTTATCTGCAATATTGTTGTGGTTACAAGCGGCACCATCATTTTTCTTTTAAACAGGGAAATCAACTGGAAAAAAATTCTACCGCTGGCACTTCTGAGTATACCAATGGCTTACCTGGGTGGTTCATTGCCTTTGAAAGAAGAAATTTATTTCCTGGTTCTTGGCATTACACTTTTAGTGGCTTCGGTTTTATTATGGATAAAGCCAAACAATAATAATGAATGGGGTGATATGAAAACCAATTACGTTCGTGATGGTTTGCTTGGCGGCGGTATTGGATTTCTTTCAGGAATGGTGGGAATTGGCGGTGGTATTTTTTTGTCTCC
>JBJMLW010000537.1:0-3181 GCA_045805105.1 Flavisolibacter sp.
GACTCCATAGGAGCCGAGGATGCGAAATGTAATATTTGATTTTTTTAATCCTTCGAACTGGCGAATAATTTCATGATTCCAATCTTAATACTAAATAAGGCTGACCATTAATTGTATTTCTGATTCTGAACGAGGGTGAATTTTTTCTTGATTTTGAGGAAGCGCTTCTCATATAACTCGTAAGACAATCCCGAAACAATGATCACGAGTATGAGTGAGGTAAGGGGGAAAAGAATTTCAAAGACAAATAAATTATCTCTCGCAAATACCCTGGCAAGGATATACAGCACAATCTGCGCAACAGCAGAATGGAAAACATAAATACCATAGGAGTATCTTCCCACCCGTCTCAGGAAAGGATATTCAAGATTCGCAATGAAGTTACCTGTTGATGCTGCCAGTATTATGTAAGCAAACAGGATGGCCGGCACGGTTGAAAACAGGTAATCATTTATAAAGGCCGGCCGTGGAATAATATTGAACAGGTACAGAATAGTAACCAGTACTACAACAGACTGAATCCATTTATTCTCTACATAAGGTTTTATACGTGAATAGATGTTCTGGTGAAAATGCAGGTAGGCAGCCAGGATGCCGAGGCCGAAAGCATCAAACCAGCAAGTAGTAAAAAACCCGAGGGGGTTAAGATCAGGATCAAATGATGTTATATGCTGTGCATTTAAATAGGCAAGAAGAAATTTGGATCCTATGCCGATAAGAATAAGACCGATGATGATCTGTAGCATAGCCTTTCCCCTGCGCACAAGCCAAGGCGCGAAAAGGTAAAACTGTTCTTCAATGCAAACCGACCAATACAATTCAATGATGCCCCGGTTCAGGTGACCAAACACCATTTGCAGGTTGATTGAAAAAGTAAAAAGGTAAAAAAGGTTTTCAAGAACAGGTGTATCTACCGGCACACCCATATATTTTAAAACAAGATCAATCCCCAGGATGGAAACAAGGCCAAATCCAAAATACAATGGCCATATGCGAAGCATACGCCTTATATAAAAATCCTTGATGCGTATGGTACCTGTAACTTTTTTTTCTGTGAAAAGAAGATAAAAGATCAAAAATCCACTCAGCACAAAAAAAAGTGTTACACCAAATAATCCGAGAGATGAAACATAATGTCTTTCCGCATTCGGAAGCTGGTAACTGATGTCGTTTTTGTAATCGGAAAGGTGTTGAAAAAGAACAAGCACCGCCGCAATGCAACGGATACCATCAAGATTTTTGAAATAGACTTTTGCAGAAGTTCCGGTTGTAGCCTGGGCTGCAGGCGATATGCCGGAGTACGGGATAGATAAATTCTGCATGTGTTAAGGAAATTAATTTTCAGTTAGCCTGTGAAAGGAATGCCTAACGGCAGGGTTCGGAAAACAGGTTAAAGATCAATATAAATTGTGAGATTTAAAATACGTAGGAGTAGGAATTTCGTGAGGAATTTGGAGTTGGGATCAGGGAAGGCGAAAGGGGATTGGGCCATTAATAACAGATATCTATTTGAATGCTCCCCCTCCTTCTTAGAAGGGGCTGGAAGTCAGTCTGGAAAGGATATCAGACTTTTCTCCTGCTTAGACCTTTCGGGGGTCAACCGTTTCTGAAGTATTTTCCACCTTTTTATTATCATCCTTCATCGGAAATAGACGGTCTTTCAGCAGCAGGAACCTGCTTTCATATAAGCGGTAACTCACTTCCGCCACCAGGTACACAGCAATCACATAAGGAATAAATAAAAGAAGGTTGATTTTTGCATTTTGCGATGGATTAAACCTGGCGAATATGTAAACAAATACAGCCCAGTGAAAAATATACATTCCATAGGAAACCTTTCCTACCCGTGCGAGGTAACGGTTACTGAAAAAATTTCTTAATCTCCCAAACCCATTTGCATGTTGTGTAGTAAGGCAAAGGATCAGTGAAGCAAAAAGCAGATCCAATACACTATACCTCCATACGGGCGCCCCATTACCTACCCTGTCATGATCATATCCCAGGTCGGTAAAGAAAAATGACGATGCACCGGTAATGAAATAATTGACAATACCTGCCACGATCACAATGCTCAATGAAATGTATAAATAGTTAGCTGGTTTTTTTATGGCCGTTTCCAATCCCATCAGGGGTATCAATCCTCCAAGAAAAAAAGCATCCAGGTGGCTGAGGGTATTCCAGTAAACTGCATCCGCTGCTGAAAACGGATCTGCAATTGTCTGGTAATGCTGAAATAATAAAAACCGGGAAAGTGGAGAAAGAAGAATACATACAACCAGGAATATCCTGATGGCAGAAGGCCTCAGGAAAAATATAACCAATGGATAGAAAAGATAAAACTGTTCTTCAATTGATAAAGACCAAAGATGTGTGAAAAGAGGATTCCCTTGCCAGTGAGGAACCAATCGCGTGTAATTATATGTATACGTAAACAGGTAAGGCGCAGACGAAGGAAAATATCCTGGAAAGCCAGTAAAAAGAAAAATTAATGCGATAGCCAAAAGGAAACCAAAATATAAAGGGAAAATGCGTAATGAACGTCTTGCCCAAAAATTTTTTAGCTTGGTACGCAGGCTTCGTTCCCTGAATTTTTCTTTCCACAATATTCCGGTGATCAGGTAACCCGATAAAACAAAAAACAATTGCACGCCCATCCACCCGAAATGAATAATTCCTGAATGAAAGGACATTACAATTAATATGGCTAACGCACGAACCCCGTCGAGACTTTTAATATAACCCTGGTCTTTCATCAACCTCAATAATATTTAACCATTACCGTTCGCGGCAACTGGTGTTCGCTGTACCAGCGAAAATTTTTTCTAAGTTCATCCGCAGCGGCAGCATCAACAGCATAAAAACTTACCAGGTCATCACCACACACTACATTATTGCTGATCTGCCATGTACCTATTTTGGTCCAAAATGTACCAGGCGATGGATGGAACCAGCTGTCATAGATGATGGCAAGTGTAGTGTTTTGCTTTTTTACAAAACTGTCAATGAAAGCTGCCGTCCAGTAATTTTCCTTCCTGCTTTTGGCAATATCAATGGATCCCAGCCCCCACAGGTCAACCACTTCACCATTTGAAAAAAATGAAACTGCGCCGATGTCATTTGCTGCAATTGTGGAAGCCGGATAAAACCGTTGTACAAAACCTGCCATCTGGTATTGCTGCTC
>JBJMLW010000538.1:0-16256 GCA_045805105.1 Flavisolibacter sp.
GAAAAGCTTTTCCCTTTCCATATCGTTCATCGCAGAATACCGAAAAAACCTGCACATCAATACCACCTTCACGAAGTCTTTTGATATCTGTATGCGTTTTGCCTGTAAGATCATCTTCAACATGCATACCTTTCATAACTACTGTTGAGAGTACGTCGTTATGTGTATCGATAACGACAGCTTTACGATGAATTTTCTGATACTGTGCTGATGTTGCGGTTGAAACGAACAGGAATAAGATGACAAAAAATTTTGACGGCATTCGTCAAATTAAAGTATTTCGCAAAACACTAAAAAGATTTATTGCTTTTAGAGACTTCGAAAATCTTTTTAATGTATAGCTGGAAGTCGTATTCGGAGGCCGTGCTGGTGAATTCATATGAAGGGCGGTAAAGAACCATAAACCTGTCAAGCTCTTCTCCATCAAGACCGGTAAGTTTGCGAACGATTCCTTTATTAAACCGGTGATCAACGAATTTGTCTCTTTCCTGCTGTAACAGTCGTTCCTGAAATTTGAGCATCGACCGGTTTTTCCGGAATTGGAACAAACGTATCAGTTCATCAAGGTCTATGCCTGCGCCATTTGGACCAACGGATGTCATGGAACCAAATGAAACTTTCTGGTAATTAAAAGCTTTGGCGTAATCCCTACGGTTCTGAATTGAGTCCTGTTTGTAACTATGACTGTGAATCCTCACTTCAGCCATAACATCCGTTTTCAGGTGAAGTGCAAGATCGAACTGCGTAACATCAGCCATTTTTAAAACAGCGTATTTCGGTGTGGGCTTACCGAGGTATGAAAACCAGATCGAATCTTTTTCTCCTACCTCAATCTCATAATGTCCAAGCGTGTCAGTCATGGTAATGCGACCACTGGTACTCATAACTGAAACTCTTTCGATGCGGTAGATCCTTGAACTGTCGTAAACTGTTCCCTTCACCTTATACTGGGCGATGGCGGATGATCCTGCAAAAAGGAAAAGCATGCCTGTGAATAGGCTGGTATGAAAGAATCGTGACTTCAAAATACCTGTGAGCAAGTAACAAAACTAAATGTAAATGAGATGGTAAAGTGAGGAGAAGCTTTGAGCTTCGAGCTTCGAGTTACGAGCTTCGCGCTGCGCGTTAGATTCTTTTTTTCAAGATGCTGCCAATTATTATCCTAAAATAGAATTGGAATAAATGTGATTTTAATATAGTAGCGGGAAGCGCGTGGCGGGTAGCGCGAAGCAATCACCTTATCCTACCAAAATCTTCGGATTCACCTTCTTCAGTATTGTAATAAATTCTGATTTTTCTTCAGGTGAAACCATGACGTGGCCGTAACGATTGTAAAAGATTTCAAGACGATCCGGAGAAAATGCCGGGGAAGCAGTGTGGTTGCGGGTTTCCTTAACCCGTTTAATGGACCTGATATAGATTTCCTTTTCATAAAGGAAACCGCTTTTAATCGTTAGTTTTTCATCGTTGAATTCATACACGGTTGTGAGGTACAGGTAAAGTATAAATGCTGTTATCAGAAATATAAGAATAACAAGTGGCCACACATGATAGAATATCATCAGTGTTTCAATTATAACCAGAATAATGGCCAGGGGAGTGGCAATAGCAATTTCAACTTTTGATTTAAAAGATCTTTTCATAAGCTTCTTCGGTATGCGGAAGATATGCAAAACAAATGCCGTGGAGAAAGCTGTTACATTACAGCCGTCCGATCACTTTCTCATTATTTTTAAAAGAACTTCCTTGATTTCCTCCGGCTTGCGGGTGCTGATAAGAAGTCGTTGTTTATTCCGGAAGACAATCTGAATTCCTGTATTTCCGGAAATGATATAGGCTTTGCCCATTGGCCCTGTTCTTATTCCCCAACCCATGTATTCACTAAAAGGCTCAAATTCCCTTACATATACGTCGAGAATACTGTTCCAGTCATACCTGGTAAATGATGATTGAAAAGGAGGGAATTTCACGTATATGCCATCTGCCCGTATTTGCGTGATCAGCCGGATATAGCTTGCAACAAAAACCAGCATTGAAAAACTGAAGACGATCAACAGCACAGCCGTAAACCCATTGAAGTTTCCTTTATGAATCACCAGATTATAAATTACGAAGCCGATGAAAATCACAGCCATGATTCCTGCAAAATCCCTGACTGATTTATTTCCTGAAGACTGGATCTCCTCATATAAAAGTTCAGAGGCCATCAATGCAAAGGTCGTGAATCGTGAAACGTAAACGTGAAACCTGTATGCCGGGCGTGAATCGTCAATCGTAAATCGTCAATGTAAGTTTTCTCAATATTATCAATACCGGATTATATAAGCAGTTTCCATTCACGATTGACGATTGACGATTCACGTTTCACCTTTCACGATTGCAGCAGCTTCTCTATCACCCCCGGATAATGCAAGTATTCCATTTCGTGTATGCGCGCTGCTAGCTTTTCTGGTGTGTCACCCTCGAGCACAGGGCACGCCGCCTGGATAATCACATCGCCATTATCATAATGCTCATCAACGTAATGAACGGTTATGCCTGATTCAAGATCACCAGCCTGAACAACTGCCTCATGAACAAATTGTCCGTACATACCCTTTCCACCATATTTAGGTAAAAGTGCAGGATGGATGTTGACGATCATCCGTGGAAATTTTTTGATAAAAAGGTCGGGCACCTTCCACAGAAAACCTGCCAGTACAATCAGGTGAGGTTGCCATTTACTGATCTCAGGTACGTAACCGTCTCCGCGAAAGAATTGCTCCTTATCAATCAAAAGAACGGGGAGCTTTTCTTTTTCTGCTATAGATATAACACCCGCTCCTTTTTTATTGCAAACAATCAGCACAACACGTACAGTTGAATCCTTGAAATAATCAATGATCCTTTGTGCATTGGTTCCTCTTCCTGATGCAAAAATCACAATCCGTTTTTCCTGCCCTCTGACATCATTATCCATTTCCTGTTTTGTATTTAAAATATTCTGTCTGTTATCGCCAGATGATTGATCATTGCTGACCGTTGACCTTCCAACACCCATTTTCCTCCCCAGCTTTCGGATATAAACTCTGAAAAAGTAGAATTGGCCCGTCAATACGCTTACACAAAGCACAAGGAAAGGCCAGAGTAAAATAACAAGAAGAATATAAACCGGAATGTATACCGCAGGATTTGTAATGCCTGTGAATGTCATGATCTTTTTCCCGGCATATCCCGTGAAACTCCCGCCGATGGCGAATGTTATTAAGATGAGTAACATTCTTCCTTTACTGACATTCCATTTTTTTTCCAGTCCTTTCAACATTTTACATGCTAGAGTTCAGGCTAAATTATGAGTTATGTGCAGCAACCACATGTTGCAGATGAAAAGCTCATCAGATTTCAACATTGAAAATTGAACTTGACCAGTTGATGACGAAAGTTTATTGAAAACTTCAACAACCTGCAAAATCATTTGAAATCCAGTCTGGTAGCGGATTAAAAAAAATTTTGCAACGTTGCTGATTTGTTAGTTTCCTGTCATATTTTTGCCACCGATTTGGGAAATTATCCACATTCCTCACCAATTGTTTCTATGAATATTTTACACATTCATGCGAAGAGATATTTACTGGTCGGTTTTATTTTTTTTCTCTCTTTTTTAAAAGTTCATTCACAGGAAGGTGCCCAGATTTTCAGACAAAATTGTGCAACGTGTCATGCTTTTGATAAGGAACTTTCAGCACCACCTTTGCGTGGTGTAACCGGGCGGGGTCCATGGGTGGAAGACATCAAGAACCTTCATTCATGGATTAAAAATGCTCCTGCTAATCTTCCAAAATGGCAGTATACACAGGATTTACAGAAAAAGTATGGACAGGTAATGACGAATTTTTCTTCAGTCCTGTCCGACGCTGATGTAGATGCCGTGATAAAATATCTTGAAAATCCACCGCCGCCTCCTGGAAGTGGAGAAGGTGGTGACGGAAAGGATACAAAAACAGCAACAGATCCCAACAGAAACGCTATCATCTTTGGTGTCATCTCTCTCATTCTTGCGCTGATCACACTGCTGCTGATGCAGGTGAACAGCAACCTCAAAAAATTATCCGACGACAAGGAAAATATTGTCAGGCCAGAACCAGTTCCATTCTACCGTAACAAAGTTTACATCGCCCTTTTTGCAATAGTCTTTTTTATCGTTGGTGGTTATTTTGTCGGAAAGGGAGCAATTGGTCTTGGTCGCCAGCGCGGTTATCAACCTACACAACCTATTTATTATTCGCATAAGGTTCACGCAGGCATCAACCAGATCAACTGCCTTTATTGCCACGGAGGTGCATGGGAAAGTAAACATGCAGGCATTCCTTCACTGAACATCTGTATGAATTGCCACAAGGTGGTGAACACATATGAAAAAGGCCCGCAGCTGTATGACGAGGATGGAAACAAAATTGATGGAACAGCCGAAATAAATAAATTATATAAATACGCAGGATTCAAACCAGGCCCTAATGTTGTTTGGGATCCTTCTAAAGCAACATCACCTCAATGGGTGAAGATTCATAACCTGCCTGATCACGTTTATTTCAACCACGCACAACACGTTAAAGTAGGTAATGTTGCCTGCCAGACCTGTCATGGTAATATCCAGGAAATGGATAAAGTACAACAGGAAGCTGAACTGAGCATGGGATGGTGCGTGAACTGTCACCGCGAATCAAAGGTGAATTTTAATTATTCCGACAGTACAGGTAACAAGTTTTATAGCATCTATGAAAAATTCCATAACGATATCAAAAACCACAAAATGGATAGCGTAACGGTGAAGGATATCGGTGGACTGGAATGTCAGAAATGCCATTATTAACCCTTATCCTCCTAACGGGGAACTTAGGGTTGTAAGAAAGTATTGAATAATACGAATTTGACAGAAACTAAAACCCTCTTCGGTATTCGAAGAGTTCAAACTCCTCTTTTAGGGGATGGGGGTAAAATATGAGCGATAAAAAGTATTGGACCAGTTTCGCTGCATTGAATCATAAGGAAGAAATTCAAAAGTTGACCCAGAATGAGTTTAATGAGGATCTGCCATTTGAAGATATAGACGACAAGGGTCTGATGGAAGCCAAAACTCCAAGAAGGGATTTTTTGAAATACCTCGGATTCAGTACCGCTGCAGCTACCATTGCTGCCAGCTGTAAAACTCCCGTTAGAAAAGCAATACCATTTGTAAACAGGCCGGAAAATATAACTCCGGGTGTATCTAAATATTATGCAAGCACATATGTTCAGGATGGTGATGTAATTCCTGTAGTTGTAAAAGTGCGTGACGGAAGACCAATCAAGATTGAAGGAAATGAACTCTATCCTCATACCATGGGAGGAACTTCCCCGCGGGCACAGGCATCCGTTCTCGACCTGTATGATATGTACAGGACACCGCATCCAAAAAAGAAATCAGGAAATAATTTCCAGGAGATAAGTTTCGAAAATGCTGACGCGCAGATTTCATCAGCATTGAAAAGTTTAACCGGACCGGTTGTTCTTCTTACAAGTACCATTGTTTCTCCTTCTACAAAACAGATTATATCAGACTTCCTGGCAAAATTTCCGGGAAGCAGGCATGTTCAATATGATGCAGTTTCCTACAGTGGTTTACTGCAGGCAAATGAAGCTACACACGGAAAGAAAGCTATCCCTGCTTACCAGTTTGATAAAGCACGTGTGATTGTGAGTCTGGGTGCCGATTTTCTCGGAACATGGATAGCTCCGGTTGAATTTGCACGACAGTATGTTACCGGAAGAAAAATAGATGAGAAGAATCCCCGGATGAGCAAGCACTATCAGTTTGAAAGCTTCCTGAGTATGACAGGCGCTTCCGCTGATGAACGCTTTACACACAGGCCTTCTGAAACAGGAATTGTTGCGAGCGCTTTGCTTTCTGCACTTTCAGGAGGAACCGCTCCCGTTATTTCAGATGCAAAATTGGGTACTGCTATTCAGAAAGTAGCTAATGACCTGAAAGCAAATAGCGGTGCTGCACTGGTAGTTTGCGGAAGCAACGATCCGAATGTGCAGATTGTAGTGAACGCAATCAACAATGCTATTGGTGCATATGGTTCTACTATAAACACAGGTGTTACATTAAATTTCAGGCAAGGCATTGATGCCGACATGATCAGCCTCGTGAATGCAATGAATGCCGGACAGGTAAAAGGTCTTTTAATTTATGGTGCCAATCCTGTATATGATTATTTTGATTCGGAAAAATTCAAAACCGGATTGCAAAAACTTCAGCTGAGTGTTTCATTCAATGAAAAAATGGATGAAACATCTGAACTATGCCAGTACCTGATTCCAAATCATCACTACCTCGAAAGCTGGGGAGATGCAGAACCACGTACCGGTGTGGTCAGCTTTATTCAACCAACAATATTTCCACTTTATAAAACGCGTCCTTTCCAGACTTCATTATTAAAATGGAGTATGCAAACAGGCCAGCCTGTTCAAACTGTCACTACGCAAGCAGGTCAGCCAACTCAAACAGGTATCACTGCAACGGGAACTGCTAACAATTCAGAATATGAGTCATGGTTCCGCAATTACTGGATGGGAAAATTGGGAGGTCAGCAGGCATTTGATAAAGCATTGCAGGATGGCATCCTTGTTAATGGTAAACCGGTAACCCCGGCAACAACAAGTACTTCAACACTTGCTCCATCTGCTGTACATACCGGTTCCTATACTTCCACAGATACAATTGCAAACGGAACAACAGAAAGATTTGCCATAGATTCAATACCAGCATCAAGGCCAGGCGCCTTTTCCGGCGCAGGTGTTAATGGTGCAGTTTCATCTTTAGGCACATCACGCAAAGGCGGAAAGAACGAAGTGGTTCTTTACCAGAATGTAGCAATGCTTTCTGGAAAGCAGGCAGGAAATCCATGGCTGCTTGAATTACCTGATCCTGTAACAAGAGCTACGTGGGATAATTACGCAATGATCTCCACTGCAAAAGCAAGAGAACTTGGCATTGATTATAACAGTACTGAATACACGTATTATACAGAAAAGCCGCTGATTGAATTAACGGCTAACGGAAAAAAAATTACGCTTCCTGTCCTTGTGATACCTGGAATGGATCCCAACACCATTGCTGTAGCCCTTGGATATGGACGCAGTGCAAACTTTGCCAAAGCAGTACAGGGTGTAGGACAGAATGTTTATCCGTTTGCACGGCTGAATGAGACAAGTAATACGATAGAATATTTTAATGATGTTACCATCTCCGACAAAACTGTTGGTGATTATAAAGTAGCGCAGATACAGAAACACGATTCCTACGAAGGCAGAACGGAAGTGCTGAAGGAAACAACGATGGCTACTTATAACCAGGAGCCAACAATGTACAAGGAATGGCGTGAAGACCTTTACAAAGACTATTCTGTCAAATCAGGTCCGAATGGAAATGAAGAAACGTACCGCAGCGAAGGAACCATGTATCCTGACCCGGAATCAAGAACGCACGAGATTAAATGGGGCATGTCCATTGACCTGAACAGCTGTATTGGTTGCGGCGCATGCGTTGTTGCATGTCATTCGGAAAACAATGTTCCTGTTGTAGGAAAAAATGAAGTCCTGCGTGCCCATGAAATGCACTGGATGCGCATCGACAGATACTTTGTAAGCAATGAAAAAAATGCAGATGAACTGGAAACTGTGATCTTCCAGCCGATGCTTTGCCAGCATTGCGACAATGCACCTTGTGAAAACGTTTGTCCTGTTGCAGCAACCATGCACAATAGCGAAGGTTTGAACCAGATGGCCTACAACCGTTGCATCGGAACAAGATATTGCGCCAATAACTGTCCGTATAAAGTACGCCGCTTTAACTGGGGTGATTATACAGGTGCCAGTACGCATGGTGTGATGGGACCTTCAAGCGGAACAGGAAAACTGAATGATGTGGTTCACCAGATGAATGATGAACTCACACGTATGGTTCTTAACCCGGATGTTGTAACAAGAAGCCGTGGTGTGATGGAGAAATGTACTTTCTGCGTACAGCGTACACAGGCCGGAAAACTGAACGCGAAAATGGAAAACCGTAAGCTCGGAGGTGATGATGTAACAACAGCATGTGCACAGGCTTGTCCAACAAACGCTATTGTTTTTGGTAATGCTTATGACAGTACAAGTAAGGTTGCACAGATGCGTAAGAATAATGAAAACAGGTTATTCCATGTGCTGGAACAGATACATACCCTGCCGAATGTGAGCTATCTCGCCAAGATCAGGAATACAGATGAAATCATCAAAGGCGAAAAAGAAATGGCAGAACAGGGACGTGAATCAAAGAAAGAAGCGATACCGTCGAATAATGAACCGGTGAAAGAAGCGGAACATTAGAGCAATAGAATAAGGAACAATAGAACAGTAGAACAGGGAACAATAGAATATCGAATTGGAAGGAATAAGATTCAATATTCAATGTCAATAATCAAGATAGTTTCGATTTGCCATGGCAAATCAGGCAATGTAAGATTTCACTGTAACTATTTGCCACCGGCAAATATGAGTAGATGAAAAAATCCGTAGCTATTTGCCACCGGCAAATATTGAAGACAAAAGAAGAATGTAATTATTTGCCATCAGCAAATAGTACAGGTGTAAGAATATAAGGATAGAAACAGAAAATAAAACGCTAACAGCAACAGCTGACAGCCAATGGCTCGCAGCTCGTTGCTCGCAGCTCGAAGCTTATATATGGCAGTACTTAAATACGAATCACAGGTAAGACCGCCGCTGGTAGACGGACGAAAAGATTATCACCAGGTAACTGAAGATATCTGCAGACCCGTTGAGGCCAGTCCCAGCATCCTATGGTGGATAGGATTTATCGTTTCTGTTTTATTTCTCCTCTTTGGTGTTGTTTCTGTAACCCGTGAAGTATGGTTTGGTACCGGGCAGTGGAACCTGAACAGAACTGTTGGCTGGGGATGGGACATTACCAATTTCGTTTGGTGGGTTGGTATCGGTCACGCGGGAACGCTGATCTCAGCCATCCTGCTTCTTTTCCGCCAGGGTTGGAGAACCGGTGTGAACCGTGCTGCAGAAGCTATGACCATTTTCGCGGTTATGTGTGCAGGACAGTTTCCTATCTGGCACATGGGTCGTGTATGGAATGCATTCTTTACACTTCCGTATCCCAACACACGCGGACCATTATGGGTGAATTTTAATTCTCCATTGTTATGGGATGTATTTGCGATCTCAACATATTTTACCGTTTCTCTCCTCTTCTGGTATTCAGGCCTGTTGCCCGACCTTGCAACATTGCGTGACCGTGCCAGGTTGAAATGGAGAAAAATGTTTTATGGTATTGCAGCCTTCGGATGGACTGGTTCTACCAAGCACTGGCAAAGACATGAAGCCTTATCGCTTGTTCTGGCTGGCCTTGCAACACCTCTTGTACTTTCCGTGCATACCATTGTATCCTTTGACTTCGCTACATCAGTAATACCCGGATGGCATACAACCATCTTTCCTCCTTACTTCGTTGCTGGTGCCATCTTCTCAGGATTTGCCATGGTGCAAACCCTGTTGCTGGTAACACGTAAAGTACTTTCCCTGGAAGAATATATTACCATCGAGCATATCGATGTAATGAATAAAGTGATCATTCTTACAGGTTCAATTGTAGGTATTGCCTATCTCACCGAATTATTTATGTCGTGGTATAGTGCATCCGAATATGAATGGTTTGCATTCCGCTACAACAGGGTGGATCTTTCCAGTCCCTACGGATGGGCCTATTACCTCATGATGGGATGTAACGTTCTTTCACCGCAGATTTTCTGGTTCAGGAAAATGAGAAGGAATCTGTTTGTGACATTCTTCATGTCCATCCTGGTGAACATTGGTATGTGGTTCGAACGTTTTGTAATCATCGTTACATCATTGTACCGCGATTACCTGCCATCTTCCTGGAGCCCGTACTATACACCAACCATTTGGGAAGTTGGATTTTACCTGGGAACATTTGGTTTGTTCTTTACATGTTACTTCCTATTCTCTAAATTCTTCCCGGTAATCGCACTTGCCGAGATCAAACATATTTTAAAGAAGAGTGGCGAAAATTATAAGGAACAGATGGATGTTGTGGAAAAAGAATCGGTTGAGGAATTTGCGAATGAAATGGCGCATCATTAAAAAGTCTGCGGTCGACACACCACGGTCGACGGTAGGAAAATGATATAGTTGAAAATGCGGTGGACAGTGGACTGTTGACCGTGGACTAAAAATAATTTATGTCTATAAAAAAATTTGCAATCGGGTGTTTTGATGATGAAGCGGTTTTATTTCCTGCAGTAAAACAGGTACGCAAGGCAGGTTATAAAATTCATGATGTTTATACACCAATGCCCATACATGGTCTCGATGCAGCAATGGGTTTGAGAGATACAAGTCTGCATACAGCTGGTTTTATTTACGGTATTACCGGTACAGCAACAGCACTTGGATTCATCAGCTGGGCACTCACTTACGACTGGCCGCTGAACTTTGGAGGTAAACCTTTCTTTGCACTTCCTGCATGGATACCGATCACTTTTGAGCTGACAGTATTATTTTCTGCAGTAGGAATGGTACTTACATTCTGTTACCTGTGCCAGCTCGCACCATTTGTTCGCAAAGATCACTTCCATCCGCGTTCAACAGACGACCTGTTTGTAATGGTGATTGAATGTACAGACCGAACCAATGAAAGAGAAGCAACACAGTTCCTTACGGATATGGGCGCTAAAGATGTTACGATCCAGAGAAGAGAAACCGGCTGGTGGCTTGGTCGTTACGACAGGGAAGAAGTGCCCGTTGTTAAAACAGTAGAAGTTGTTCGATAATAAATATGTTGGAATGAAAAAATTTCTCGCCGCATCAATTTTGATTTCACTTGGCCTCGGACTTTTCAGTTGTACGGCACATGGCGATAATCCAGGGCATGCTTACATGCCTGATATGTATTATAGCCGTGCTTATGAAACGTACAACTATAATGATGTTGGAGGCGAACTGGATACACTGAAGAACAGGGGGATTTTTTATAATGCTATGCCTGTTCCCGGAACAGTAGCGCGCGGAGAAATGATGTCTTATCATCTTACTAATGATTCTGTTGGCCTGAAAGCAGCAGAAGTTTTGAAAAATCCTTTGGACTCCATGGCTGCAACCGGAGCTCCGATGAAAGAAGCTGAAAGATTATTCCTTGTTAATTGCGCTATTTGTCATGGTCCGCAACTCGATGGTAATGGTCCGATCGTCGCCGGTGTTGGCAAAGGAGGATATACAGGTGTTCCTGCAGTTCTCACTGCACCAAATATTAAATCACTTTCAGACGGACATTATTTTTATGTAATCACTTTTGGAATCCGCACAATGGGAAGCTATGCATCTCAACTTACACCAGAACAACGCTGGTGGGTGATCAAATACATCAGGTCGAAACAGGGTGGTGCAGGTGGCGCTGGAAGTGCAACAAAGGATTCAACAGCAGGTGGCGGAAAGGCACCGGCAGATTCTGCAGCTAAGAAATAATTGAGATCGATATAAACAGATTGTAATGGCATCAACTATCAAAAACGCTTTCGGAATACCAAGAAGATATAATAACTATTCAATCGTATTGATGGCAATCGGATTATTATCCATCATCATACTTTTCTTTACTCACGGTGCTAAAAATGGTAATGATCCTGAAAGCCTTCATGAAAATGCAAGATTCTGGGCTGCATTACTTCACAACAGTGTTTTCTTTCTTCTGGTTACCAATGCGGTGATGTTCTTTCTCTGTGCACTTACACTTGCCTGGGGAAGCTGGCAATTATCTTTCAGAAGAGTTACAGAAGCCATTTCGGTTTGTGTTCCTGTACTCGGTGTCATAACTTTTGTAATACTGATGGTGCTTGTATTCGGCGGTAATCATACATTATATCATTGGACAGATGACCATCATGTGAGTGAAGATCCCGTGCTGAGTCATAAATCAGGTTTCCTTGATAAAACATTTTTTACAATATGGAGCATCATCACTATTGTAGGATGGTCGCTCCTTGGATGGAAAATGCGTCTGTTATCAAGAAAAACAGACGAACGCAGACTTACTGTGCAGGAAGGAAAAAGATATATGTGGGACAGAACAGTTTGGTCTGCCTTGTATATTGTTCTTTTTGCACTCACTGTAATGTCATCAATTCCATGGTTGTGGCTGATGAGTCTTGATGCACACTGGTATTCCACCATGTATAGCTGGTACACATTTGCGAGTTCATTTGTATCCGGTGTGGCACTGATCACCCTGTTTGTTGTTTTTTTAAAAAATCTCGGGTATCTCGAATTCACAACAAAGGAACACCTTCATGATCTGGGTAAATTCCAGTTTGCGTTTTCAATTTTCTGGACTTACCTGTGGTTCTCCCAGTTCATGCTGATCTGGTACGCCAACATTCCAGAAGAAACTATTTATTTTAAAGTGAGGATGCATGGTGCATACAGAGGCATTTTTTTCTTGAATCTTATTATCAACTTTGTGGCGCCGTTGCTTATACTGATGACCAGGAATTCAAAACGGAATTATGGTACGCTAACCATGATGTCGGTTCTGATCCTGTTCGGACACTGGCTGGATTTTTACCAGATGGTAATGCCTGCTGCATCGAAGGATCATGTGCCTTTCATGCTGCTTGATTTCGGAATCGGGATTGGTTTTGTTGGACTGGTGATGTTTATAACGGCAAAAGCGCTGGCACGGTGGCCTTTGATTGCAATTAATGATCCTTTCCTGAAAGAAAGTATCATTCATCATACTTAATGGTTATGCCCTTCAGGGTGAGATTAAAATGAAATTAGAATATGTCAACTACCTGGATCATTGTTGCGCTTATTTTGGGGTTTCTTGTTACTTTCCAGATTGCCAAGGCAAGTGAATATGTGGCGATCCTGAAAGGTGAAGAGAAATCACGCAGGGATACCAACCGCATCAACGCTTTCCTTCTACTTGTTTTTCTTATAGTAGGATTGTTTGGCGTGTGGTATTGCAACGAAAGACTCAAGGATAAAATCCTGCCCGCAGCTGCTTCCGAGCATGGAGAAAATATTGATACCATGATGTGGATCACACTCGGTATTACCGGTGTGGTATTTATTATTACCCAGATCCTTCTTTTCTGGTTTTGTTATAAATACCAGGAAACAGAATCCAGGAAAGCTTATTACTTTCCTCATGATAACCGCCTTGAAGTGATCTGGACTGTAGTTCCTGCCATCGTGCTCACTGTTTTGGTTGGTTTTGGATTGTATTACTGGTTTCAGATAACTGGCGAAGCTCCAAAAAATGCACAGGTGATTGAAGTAACAGGAAGCCAGTTTAAATGGGAATTCCGTTATCCTGGTAAGGATGGAAAACTGGGAAGAAAATATTTTAAGGAAATTAATGAACAGGCAAACAATCCACTTGGACAGATCTGGAGCGATCCGTATAACCAGGACGATAAAGTAGTTGTGGCAGATGTGCATGTTGTGGTAAACAAGCCGGTGAAGTTTGTGATCAATGCGAAGGATGTGATTCATGATGTTGGCCTATCGCACTTCAGAATGAAGATGGATGCCGTGCCGGGAATTCCTACAACCATGTGGTTTACGCCGAAGTATACCACAAGGGAAATGAAAGAAAAATACGGAGAGGATTTTGTTTACGAAATATCGTGCGACCAGATGTGCGGGAAGGGACATTATACAATGAGAGGGACAATTGTCGTGGAATCACAGGCAGAATTTAATGTATGGCTCGCAGGAAAACCCACGCAATATGAACTGGCACATGCACCGGCAACTGCGCCAGCGAAAGCTGATTCAACAGCAAAACCTATTGCTTACATCAAATAATTTTTTCACCGGAAGGTAAAAGGTATTTATATGAACCACGATTCAACGATACATGTGCATGAAGGAGCGGTGACGCACGATGTACACCATGGTGATGGTCATCACCATCATCACCAGAGTTTCATCACCAAATATATTTTCAGCCAGGATCATAAAACCATTGGCAAACAGTTTCTGATTACCGGAATTACGTGGGCTGTCATTGGAGCATTGTTTTCCGTATTGTTCCGTTTGCAGCTTGGATTTCCTGATGAAACATTTCCAATTCTTGAATCTGTATTTGGAAAATGGGCGAAAGGCGGAAGAATCAGTCCTGAATTTTATTATGCACTGATCACCATGCACGGAACTATCCTGGTGTTCTTTGTACTCACTGCCGGTTTGAGTGGAACCTTCGCCAATCTTCTTATCCCTCTCCAGATCGGTGCGCGTGACATGGCTTCACCGTTTCTGAATATGCTTTCTTACTGGTTCTTCTTTCTCGCCAGTGTTGTAATGACAACTTCGCTTTTTATTTCAACAGGACCTGCCAGCGGTGGATGGACGATGTATGCTCCGTTGAGTGCACTCGGAAGTGCTAACCTCGGATCAAAGCTCGGAACGGATCTTTGGTTAACGAGTATGGCGCTTTTCGTGGTATCATCACTGTTAGGTGGCCTGAATTATATAGCAACCATCCTCAACATGCGCACAAAAGGCATGAGCATGACGCGGCTGCCTTTGACCATCTGGGCATTATTCTTTACTGCCATTCTTGGTGTATTATCATTCCCTGTTTTGCTTTCAGGCTTCATTCTTTTGTTGTTCGACCGCAATATGGGAACAAGTTTTTACCTGAGTGATATTTATGTAGCCGGACAAATTCTTCCCAATGAAGGAGGAAGCGCCATCCTGTACCAGCACCTTTTCTGGTTCCTGGGACACCCGGAAGTATATATCATCATTCTTCCTGCGATGGGTATGGTATCGGAGATCATGAGTGTGAATTCACGGAAACCAATTTTTGGTTACATGGCCATGGTGGGTTCATTATTCGCGATCGCCATCCTTGCATTCCTGGTGTGGGCACACCACATGTTTGTTACCGGAATGAATCCATTCCTAGGTTCGGTGTTCGTGTTGCTAACACTTCTCATTGCCATTCCTTCAGCGATAAAGGTGTTCAACTGGCTTACAACTATCTGGCGTGGTAATATCAGGTTTACACCGGCCATGCTGTTTGCAATTGGATTTGTGAGTATGTTTATTTCAGGCGGACTTACAGGTATCTGGCTTGGTAACTCAACGATCGATATTCATGTGCATGATACGATGTTTGTAATTGCACACTTTCATATTGTAATGGGTGTATCTGCATTCTTCGGAATGTTTGCCGGTGTTTACCACTGGTATCCGAAAATGTTTGGCAGGTATCTGAATAATACATTGGGATATATACATTTTTGGGTAACGATTGTTGGTGCGTACCTTATTTTCTGGCCGATGCACTACGAAGGCCTCGCCGGTATGCCGCGACGCTACCTGGATTTATCACCATGGGTAACCTTCAATAAATTCCAGGACCTTAATAGAATGATTTCTGTTGTATCCATCATTGTATTTGCAGTGAACCTGATGTTTGTATTTAATTTCTTTTATTCCATATTTAAAGGAAGGAAAGTGCGTACAACAAATCCATGGGGTGCAAATACACTCGAGTGGACAACGCCAATCAATCCGGGTCACGGAAACTGGCCTGGTGATATTCCGGAAGTTCACCGCTGGCCTTATGATTATGGAAAAGATGGAAGGGAATTCATTCCGCAGACAGAGCCGGTGAATCCCAATGAATCGAAGCATTGATAGTTTTTTGACATAAAGGTGTTGCATGCACTGTAAACAAATGCACAGGAATGGGTCATTCGGATCAGATGGCAGGCAATGGACAAAACAATAAGCTGAAGGATTACCTGCAGCTGACCAAGCCATCGCTGAACATCATGGTAGTTTTTTCGAGTGTGATCTGTTACCTGCTTGCACCCAAAGTGGTAGTTTACGACTGGTGGATGATTTTGTTATTGTTTATTGGTGGCTTTCTTGTAACCGGAAGTGCCAATGCCATCAACCAGGCAGTAGAAAAAGATACTGATGCACTGATGAAGCGTACTTCCAAAAGGCCGGTAGCATCAGGGCGAATGAATGTAAGCGAAGCGTGGGGTTTTGCAGTAGTAACAGGCGTGCTGGGAGTTTTTATACTTGGGTATTTTTTTAATACGCTTTCGGCAGGACTCGCAGCGTTCAGTCTTTTTTTATATGGATTTATTTACACCCCATTAAAAAAAGTCAGTGCAATTGCC
>JBJMLW010000539.1:0-2040 GCA_045805105.1 Flavisolibacter sp.
ATCCTATGCCCTATCTTGACCAGGGAGAATACTATAGTGAATTTGGAAGTTTTGATGTAAGAATTACCGTTCCAAAAAATTTCAAAGTTGCAGCCACAGGAGTTTTACAAGAGGAGACCGAAAAACTATGGCTTGGCCAGCTGAATAAAAATGACGATTCTGCGAAAAAACAATTTCACCAAAAGACTACGAAACCAGTAAAAATTAAATCCACAATTCCTGCTTCTTCAACGGAAACAAAAACAATCAGCTTCAAACAGGATAATATTCATGACTTTGCCTGGTTTGCGAATAAGGAATTTATAGTGGACAGTGATACCTGCCAGCTTCCAAATGGACATATCATCCAGGTGTATAGTTTTTATACTGCAAAGGAAGAAGGAATATGGAAGCACAGTGTAGAGTGCGCAAAATCTGCTCTGAGATTTTACTCCGAGCAAGTAGGACCTTACCCATACAGTGTTGCGACTGTAGTGCAGGGACCAGAAAGTTTTGGTGGCGGAATGGAATACCCAACGATTACAGTGATATCTCCGGTCTCCTCCGAGAAAGAATTGGACATGGTGATAGCACATGAACTTGGACACAACTGGTTCTATGGAATATTAGCGAGCAATGAAAGAGATCATCCGTGGATGGACGAAGGCATGAATTCTTTTTATGAAAATAAATACACGGAGTCCAGGTATGGACCTCAGTCACATGTTGAAGAATTGATCTACCAGACGAAAGCTAAAAGAAAAACCGATCAGCCGATTGAAACAAGCTCCGAAAAATTTTCAGAAACAAACTATGGCGTAATTGCATATTATAAAACAGCAGCGTGGATGCGCTTACTTGAAATGAATCTGGGTGAAGCTGAATTTAAAAAATTAATGCAATCTTATTTCGAGCAGTGGAAATTCCGGCATCCTTATCCTGAAGATTTTGAAACGCTCCTCAGGACTTCAACGAATCATGATGTGCAAAATCTGTTAGACGCCTTGCATAGGAAAGGCATTTTACCTGGTGATGAAGCAAAAGGTTTTAAAATTGTTTCACCCTTAATCAAAAATTCTATCAGATCATACCTGCACGACCCTGCAAAGAATATTGTTTTCATTTCGCCGGTAGCAGGTATTAACAGTTATGATAAATTCATGCTCGGTGGTTTTATTTCAAATTATAAACTTCCACCAAATAATTTTCAGTACCTGCTTACGCCTATGTATGCTGTCGGATCTAAGAAGTTTGCAGGGCTGGCAAGAATGAGTTACAGTATTCATTCGGAAAAGCTCATACGAAAGACAGATATTTTTTTAAATGCCGCAAACTTTACCATGGATGAATTCAAAGATACAGCGGGGAATAAATTGTTCATGCGATTCCAGAAACTTGTACCTGGCATAAGATTGACCTTTAAAGAAAAAGATCCACGGAGCACTATTACTAAATCCATTCAATGGAAAACGTTTTTGATCAGGGAACAATCATTGAACATAAAACCCGATACAATTATTAATGGCATTGATACGACTCTATTTTTAAAATACCAGTTACCCGAAGAGGGACGTTACCTTAACCAGCTTTCATTCTCGTATCAAAACTTCCGTGCCTTATATCCTTTTGATGTTTTACTCCGCGTTGAACAGGCAAAAGATTTTCTGCGACCGACAATCACTGCGAATTACTTTTTTAATTACAGGGAAGGCGGATTGCAATTCCGGTTTTTTGCAGGAAAATTTATTTATCTCAATGGCAGGACAATTCGTAAGCAATTTGAAAATGATCGGTATTTTCTCAACATGACCGGACCAAAAGGCTATGAAGATTATACCTATAGTGATTATTTCCTGGGCCGTAACAAATTTGAAGGAACGGAAAGTCAGCAAATCATGATGCGCGATGGCGCATTCAAAGTACGCACTGATTTACTTGCTGCCAAGATTGGAAAAACGGATAACTGGCTTACGGCGATCAACCTAAGTTCAAGCATACCTGACAAGATTAACCCGCTTTCGTTGCTGCCAATCAAAATTCCATTGCGTGTGTTTTTTGACC
>JBJMLW010000540.1:0-10969 GCA_045805105.1 Flavisolibacter sp.
GAGCTGGTGCCTGGCATCCTTATCAAAACAGCAGGGACCAACCGCACCATCCCATGTAATCACCGGATCATGCCACAATCTCCAGCAATGATTGGCCTGGCTTCCGTTAAAAACCATTTTACCTTGTTTATTCTTTTTATACCGGCTGTATTTAGGGTTGGAAGGGATCAGTTTATTGGGATCATTTTCATAATCATAAACCTGTGCAGTTTTTAAACGCACCTGGTCTACACCAATATCACGGGCAAGTTTCTGTACTTCTTCCACCTGGTGCTCATTGTGCTTTACTACAAGGAACTGGAATATAATAAACGGCGTTTTACTTTTCAGTTCTCTTTTCCATCTTACTATGTTTGCCGCACCTTCAAGAACCTTGTACAATTTTCCACCAACCCTGTATTGCTGATAAGTTTCCTGTGTAGTTCCATCAATTGAAATTATCAACCGGTCCAGACCGCTTTCTACTGTCTTCTTTGCATTTACATCTGTGAGATAATGCGCATTGGTGGAAGTTGCAGTATAAATTTTTTTTGAAGAAGCATATCGAACCATATCCAGAAAACCCGGGTTGAGATAAGGTTCACCCTGGAAATAAAAAACGAGGTACATCATATCCGCCGACAACTGGTCAATGGTTTCTGCAAAAAAATCTTTTTTCAGCATGCCTGTAGGCCTGGAAAAAGCGCGTAAACCACTCGGACATTCCGGGCAGCGCAGGTTACATGAAGTCGTTGGTTCGAATGAAATGGAGATCGGATAACCCCACTGAATACTTTTTTTCAGCCACCTGCTTAAATAATAACTGGAAAGCACCTTCACACTATTGGCGAAACGCCTTGGTGTCAGCTTCGATAAAAAATTCACACTATCATTCCAGTTAAACTGAGGCATCACGTTGCAAGTTAACAAAAGCATCCAGCATACAGAAGGTAGTCATGTGAAACCGTTTCATATATCTTTACAAGGTGCGGTTGAAATCTAATAAAAGGAAGCCTTTTCTTATCTTATTTATTTCAGTTACCCTGGTAAGCGCAGCGTGCTTCATATTTTACCTTGGTTATTTATGGTGGCAAAGCAGGCAGCTACATTTTATCAGGTACCCGGAATTCGGTATTCCCATTCCTTCAGAATACCAGATACATGGAATAGATGTATCGAGATACCAGCAAACCATTTCGTGGGAAGATGTTCGGGATATGGAGGTAGAGGATATCAGGATTGGCTTTGCTTTTATCAAAGCCACTGAAGGAATTTCAAGTTTTGATCCCTATTTCAAACGCAACTGGAAAAAAATACGGGAAGCCGGCCTGGTACGTGGTGCTTATCATTTTTTTATTCCAACCAAAGACGGAAGAATGCAGGCGCAAAACTTTATAAGTCACGTTGACACAGAAAGTGGTGACCTTCCTCCGGTACTGGATGTTGAACAGTCCTATGGAGCTTCTGTAGCTGATGTGAGAAAAGAAATCAAACTCTGGCTCGGTGTAGTCGAAAACTATTACAAAGTGAAACCTATTATTTATACCTATATCGATTTTTATAATAAATACCTGAAAGGTAGTTTTGATGAATATCCATTATGGGTGGCGCATTACCTACAACCGCACCAGCCAAGGATCACAAGGGACTGGACTTTCTGGCAACACAGCGAACAGGGACATGTAAATGGAATCATACAGAAAGTAGATTTCAATGTGTTCAATGGAGACTCGCTTACCTTCAGGTCGTTATTAATACCATAACATGGATGAATACAATTCAGGAATGGACCCTGAAGTAAAAAGATACTTCAGGAAAATCATTAATTCTTTTTCAATGGGTCTTCTATGGTTAGTATCCATTGCAACGGCCGGCCTGTTTTTCAAACTCGGCATCATATATCATAAATTCCTGTGGTATCATGCTGTTTTTTATATACTACTGGCTGTAAGCTTTGTTCTCCTGATAATGTATTATTATAAATTATGGAATAAAAAACCCGAATAGTTCATTTATAACTTCTATTGAAGTACTTTTCAAAACGGATCCTACCTCTGAAAATTATTATCACCCTGTCAAAAAAACTTCATGCATCCGGCAAAGTCATTGATACATTATGCACGATACCTGAAAAGGTTTGGCATGGTGCAGGGCAACAAGGTGTTTTACTCAAATTTTTTATCAAATAAAAGTCTGACTTCTGTTCGGATTCCTGGTCTTTCCCATAAGGTTTTTTTCCGCAAAGATTCCTCTGATGCAGCATGTTTTAACCAGGTGTTCCTGGGTCTGGATTATGATTTTGAAATCAATTCCAAACCACAATTCATTATCGATTGTGGCGCAAACGTTGGATATACTTCCCTGTTTTTTCAAAAGAAATATCCGGGAGCACACATCATAGCTGTAGAGCCCGAACCAACAAATTTTGAAATGCTGCAGATGAACACAAAGTTGTACAGCAACATTGATTGTCTTAATTACGGAATCTGGAATAAAAATGTCAACCTTAAGGTTACTGAAGAAAGTAAGCTGATTGGCAGCTGGGGATTAACGGTAACTGAAACAGAGGAGGAGGACAATGTTATTAAGTCCATCACCATTTCAGAAGTCATGAAACTTTTTGGAAAAAATGAAATTGACATTCTGAAAATTGACATTGAGGGTTCGGAATTTGAGGTCTTTACTTCGAATTATGAAGAATGGCTTCCTCAAACGAAAGTTATCATGATAGAACTCCACGATCGTTTACGAAAAGGCTGCAGCAAAGCTTTCTTCAATGCATTATCTGAATATGATTTTTCACTTCACCAGTATTTTACAGGTGAGATTTTAATGTGCATACGGAATAACGGCCCCCTGTCCCCCGAAGGGGGAACTTAGGTCATATAATCTTTTATTATTCAAGTCTTCTCCATCATGAATTAAGTTATTCAACGTTCAAATATCATCGTAAATAACAGTGATAAGCATTTAGTGAAATAGTCAACAACTTGCCACTCTTAAGTTAATTTTCCAAAGAAAGTAAAGACAGCTATAAAAAAGGAAATTCAGATCTAAGTTCTCCCTTAGGGGGACAGGGGGCCGTGTCACGAACTATGATCCGCTACAATCAACCACTTTCCTTTTATTTTCTTCAATAATATATCGAAGTGACCTGACAAATTACCAATGCTGCGTGTAAGCATCCATTTGCCTACTACGTATGCATATTCAGGAGAAAGTTTTTTAACATGGATGATGTCAAATTTCAATTGCCCCATAGCTGTCGTATCAGGATAATCTTTTTTGTAATGATTCAAGGCGGAAGTCCAGCCATGATTCACACCATTTTTTCCAATGAACAACAGCGAATCACTTTTCCAGTAGGTTTGCATAAACCCATCCACATCACCTCGGTTCCATGCTTCAGTTTGAACCTGGAGAATTCTTATGATCTGATTTTCTTCCTGGCCCTGTGCACTTACGATACACGGAAATACAAATAGCAGGGTTATTAAAATGAATTTCATTTCAATCATTATTTATTTAAAGATAGATTGATAATCCTGAGTATTGAAGAAGGTAAGTGAATATTGAAATGATGCCTCCATATCAATATCCTGTATAAAACTGTTGCATCAATCGATTTGCTTCATCATTTTTATCTTTGCTCCATGTCTCGGAAACGGCTTTTTTACCTGATATTTTTTTTAATACTGGTGTTTGGCTTTTTTGCCGCACTTGCTATTGTAATGCCCGGATATTTAAAACCCAAAAGTCCGCCTGTTTCTGTAGTTCAGCCTTTTAGTCTTACAAACCAGGATGGAAATAATGTAACCGATTCCATTACACGGGGAAAAGTGCATGTGGTGAATTTCTTTTTTACCACCTGCAGGAGTGTTTGTCCCCGAATGAATAACAATTTGAAAGTTATCTATGATGAGTTTGCCAAAAATCCAGACTTCATTATGCTATCTTTCACTTCAGATCCTGAACGGGATACACCAGTACAATTGAAACACTACGCTGATTCAATAAAAGTTGATACACACAAATGGCAGTTTATCACCGGCAGAAAAGATAGTTTGTACTCACTTGCAAGAAATAGTTATAAAATAGACGACCCAAAGAATTTTGTGACGCGGATTGAAGATGATTTTCTGCATACACAATTCATTGCGTTGGTAAACAGACAGGGTGAAGTGGTAGGAATTTATGATGGATTGAAACCTTCTGAACTCAGAGAAATGTCAGCGAAGATCAGAAAGCTTTTGAACGAATCTTTATGAATACTTCTGAAAACCCAAACGTCAGTATACGATTGAATGAAATCCTTCGCAAAAAAAATTTAAGTGTAACTGAAAGCCGGAAAAAAATCCTTTCACTTTTTCTTGTTGGAAATGATGCCCTTGCTCATGGGGATATTGAAAGAAAAGCAGGGGAAAAATTCGACAGGGTTACCGTATATCGCACACTTCAGACTTTTGTTGAAAAAGGAATTATACATATCATACCAACGTCCGATAATTCAGTCCGATACGCATTGTGCAAGGATTGCAAAGAAGGTCATCACCACGATGATCATGTACACTTTGTTTGTACAAATTGCAATAAAACCATTTGCCTCGATGGTGTTGTTTCTCCTCAAATAGAATTACCCGGTGGTTACAAATCAGAAAATGTTGAGGTGGTGATTCATGGTATATGTAAGGAGTGTAGCCGAGTGTAGTCCACAGTCCACGGACCACAGTCGACAGACCAGTCTTTAAGGTTTATATTCACTCCTGCCTGATATTTAAAAAAACCTGCTTTGAAAACTCCTTATTCCAAATCACGCTTTCCATTTTCGCTTTCGATCTTCCACTTCGATATTCATTATTCGTTATTCGATTTTCCATGTGCCGTCACCTTCTCCAGTTCCCCCTGAACAAACAACATCAATTCGCTGATGTAATCCGGTGAAAAGCTGAATTTCAGTCCCGCAGCCTTGTATAATTCCGGCAATGTTTTCGTTCCACCAAGTTGCAGAGCTGTAATATAATTATGAATCGCCTGTTCTTTATTTTCCTTGAATTGCTTCCACAATCCAATAGCGCCTAATTGTGCAATGCCATATTCTATATAGTAAAAGGGAACTTCAAATAAATGCAATTGCCGCTGCCATGAATATTTTCTGTATTCATCCAGGCCGGAAACATCGAGTGCGATAGAAGTGAATTCAGTAATGATCTGTCTCCAGTTTTCTGCACGTTCTTCAGGAGTATGATCGGGATGCTGATAAACCCAGTGCTGGAATTTATCAATTGTAGCGATCCATGGAAATATGGTAAGAACCCTTTCCAGCTGGTGCTCTTTTGCTCTTCTGAGGTCATCACTGTTATCGAAGAATACATCCCAGTAATCCATGCTGAATAATTCCATTGTCATGCTGGCTACTTCTGCAATTTCCATCGGGTACTCCTTGAAAGCCGTCAATGGTAATTCATGTGCAAGAAAAGAATGAATGGCATGTCCGCCTTCGTGTACCATTGTAGTAACATCTCCCATTTGTCCGGCAGCATTCATGAATATAAATGGTGCACCGGTTTCAGGAAGCGGGCAATTATATCCACCTGGTGCTTTCCCCTTCCTGCTGTCCAGATCGAGGCGACCCATTTCTTTCATACGCACAAGACAGTCTGCAAAAAAAGGATTCATCCTCCGGAAGCATTCAATTGTTTTATCTACCAGTTCATCTCCTGTTCTGAATGGATTCAATGGTTTCACTCCTTCAGGTTCTGCTTCAGTATCCCACGGACGCAGTGCAGGCAAGCCAAGCTTTTGACGCTTACGATCATAAATAAAATCTACCAGCGGTAGAATTCCGCTTTTTACCGCTGCATGAAACTGGAAGCAATCTTCTTTTGTATAATCAAACCTTCCCAGATCAGCAAATTTGTAATCACGGTAGTTAGGAAAGCCCGCATTCTTTGCTACCTGGTCGCGCTTTTGAACCAGTTTGGTAAAAAGTTCGTTGAGCTGATCTTTATCCTGCAGGCGGCGTTCCTGAATTTTTCTATATACCTGCTCACGAAGATTACGATCGGGGTTTTCAAGAAATTTTCCTGCCTGCTGCATGGTATATTCTCTACCGTCAACTTCAATGCTCATCTTTCCGGAAATGACTCCATACTGCTGCGCCAGAACTGAAATTTCTGCCTGCAATGGAATATTTTCTTCGCGGAATAACTCTATATTCTTTTTCACATTCCGCAGGTAAACCTGGTAAGCATCACCTGTAAGCTGTGATGTAAATTCATTGTTGAGCAGCTTGCGGTTTAACTGATCCGCATATGGCTGAATGCGAGGCTGGATTTCCATCACAAAAAAAGTAAAAGCTTCTTCGAGTGATTTGTTTTCCGTATCACATGTCATTCGGATTTGTCGCCACGCAGCATCTTCACCAATTACTGCTTCTACTTCGCTTACATCTTTTAACCAGTCTTCAAGTATTTTTTTTGAAGTGAGTGGTCTTTCGAGCAATTCACGGAAATAAGGTTCCAGTTGTTCCCAGTTGGAGATCCTGAAATCCTTGGGCAGATATTTTCTTGGTATGCTGGATATCTGGGCAGAATATGTTGATTCCATGATATTAGTTTATACGTGAATCGTCAATGTAAAATTTTTATCTCTTCGCATATGGGAATCTTCAAACAGTTATTGATTCATCCATTCACGATTGACGATTTGCGATTGAAGTTTATCATTTTTTCTTCGCCGATTTCTTTGTCGCTGATTTTGCTGCCTTTTTTGGCGCTGCTTTCTTCGCTGTTGCAGCCTTTTTTACAGGTGCCTTTTCTTTCTTTTCTGTTTCCTTCTTTACGGGCTGTTTCTTTTCAGCTTCCTTTTTCGATGGCTGAACTGAAGGCGATGATTCCTTCATTTCTTTTTTTGGTATATCTTTTTTTACAGGCTTTTCTTCAGCTACCTCTGCTTCTTCTTCTTCAGTTTCTTCCTCAGGTTTTACTGTAAAGTCAACCTGGTTCTGCTGTAACACTTCAAACCACTTCACCATCTTTTTCTGATCGCTGCTATAAACCCTGTCAAAATCCATATCAGGAAAAACTTTTTCAAAGTAAGATTTCAACGCCTTATTGTCCTTAACATCCGGTAATTGGGTTCCGCTTTCCTTCATCGCCAGGAACACATCAGCAAGTGTTACATTTTCCCTGGTCGTATACACCTCGATACTTTCCAGATGTGAAAGATTGTGAATCCGTGAAGAAATAAATTTTGTACTCTGGTCTTCAAGAGATTTTACAATAGCGCCGTCTGTTTTGCTACTGACTACTTCATATAATCCGGGAAGCCCGGTAACGGCAACGATTCTGCTGTACTCCATATTTTCATTTTGGGGCTGCAATATAATCCGATTTATTAGCATTAATTAACCTGCTTCAACCAGCGTAAGGCACGGTTTTTAGTAGTTTCATATTTCAGATCAGATAAATTCACTGTATGGCCCTAAGATTTATTGCTCTTTTATTACTGAGTTTATTTTTTCATATCGCAGATGCACAGACGAGAACGGTTAGTGGTACTGTCAAGGACCGTCAATCTGGCTTACCTCTTCAAAGAGCATCAGTTCAATTAAAAAGTCTTTCTGACTCATCGATCCAAAGAACTTTAAGCGATTCAACCGGAACTTTCCGGTTTACAGATCTCCGGCCGGATAGCTTTCTACTTTCTATTTCATTTGTTGGTTATAATAACATCACCAGGCGCTTCAGGCTGGATAGTGCAGATATGCAAGTAGACATTGCAGCATCACCAAGTTCCTCTTCCGAATTGGAAACCGTTGTTATCAGAACAGCTGTTTCACCGGTATCTCAGAAAGGCGACACAATACAGATTAATGCCAGCCAGTTCAAAGTAAACCCTGATGCGAGCGGGGAAGATTTGATTAGAAAAGTGCCGGGAGTAACAATTGAAAACGGACAGGTAAAGGCACATGGAGAAAATGTTCAAAAAGTAACAATTGATGGTCGTGAATTATTTGGAGACGATGCAACAGCAGCGCTTCGCAATCTTCCGGCAGAAATTGTAGACAAGATCCAGATCTTCGACCGACTCAGCGACCAGGCACAGTTCACAGGCTTTGATGACGGCAATACAAATAAGTCTATCAACATTATTACAAAAGCCAACATGCGAAATGGTCAGTTCGGAAGAATTTTCGCAGGCTTTGGAACACGTCAGCGTTATTCTGTAGGAGGGAACGCAACCTTAATGAAAAATAACAGGAGAATTTCACTCGTTGGAAATTTCAATAATGTCAATGTGCAGAATTTTTCGCAGCAGGATTTGCTGGGAGTAACAAGCAGTGCACAGAGAGGTGGCGGTGGTTTTAGTGGGCAGAGAGGAGGCGGTGGTGGAAATCGTGGCGGTGGTGGCGGGGCACCACGTGGAAATAATGGAGGCGGTAACCAGGGAGGATTCGGCAATAATGGAAATTTTCTTGTAGGACAACAAAGTGGTATCAACAAAACCAATGCATTTGGTATCAACTATTCTGATTTATGGGGTCCAAAGGTGACAGTTACCGGAAGTTATCTTTTCAATAATACCGGTAACCATACAAATGAACTTGCCCATACACAGTTTCTGAACCCGCTCACAAGCGACATTTCAAATGTATGGGACACGACACTTTCAGAAAGTACGAATAATAATCACCGGGTAAATATGCGGATTGAATACCGGATAGATTCATCCAACCAGATTATCATTACACCAAACCTGAGTTTCCAGTATAATAAATCCGTACGTACTGTAGGAAGCCTTTCTTCCTATTTCCCTAGTGATGTAGACTCAACTGTGCAGACATACAATCAGAATATTACCAGTAGCACACGTAATGGTAATAACCTGAATAATACCATCCTGTTCAGGCATGCTTTCCCCAAAAAAGGACGCACCTTTTCAATTAACCTGAATACATCATATAACAAGAAGGATGGAGAGTCTTATGTTCAGATCTTTGACCGCTCAGATTTTACCAATAGTTACGATGACACTTCTTCCCGTCGTTTCACCGACCAGTCAAGCCATGGTTCACAAATTTCAACAAACCTGGTGTATACCGAACCGCTTGGTCAGTATTCACAATTGCAACTGAACTACAACCCAACTTTTTCCAATAGTAAATCCGACCAGGAAACTTTTGGTTACAATGCAGCAGAGGATAAATACAGCCTTTTTCAGAATAACCTGTCAAATGTTTTTGAAAGCAAAACGCAGGCACACAATGGCGGAGTCTCTTATCGTTATGGCAACCGCGACAGGCAGATTTCTTTTGGCGCAAATTACCAGTATACAAATCTGACCAGCGAACGAATCCTTCCTTTTAATTCAACCGTTGATAAAAGCTTTTCGAATATTCTTCCGAATGCAATGATCCGTTACAAAATCTCAACAAGAAGCAGCGTTCGGCTGTTTTACAGGAGCAGTGTAAATCAACCATCTGTTACACAATTACAGGATGTCCTCGATATCACCAATGCACCAGTGTATACAATAGGTAATCCCGACCTTAACCAGCAGTACATGAATACCATGAGTGCGCAATACACTTTTACAAATACATCAAAAGGTATGCTCCTTGTAGGTAATGTTTTTTACCAGAACGCAAAGGACTACATAGCCAGTGCTTCATATAATTCGGGAAATGATACGATCATAAATGGTAATAAAATTCCGGGAGGTTACCGCTTTACGAAGCCAGTGAATTTAGACGGTTACCAAAGTTTTCGATCCTTCCTGACCTTTGCAGTGCCGGTAAAGTTTATCAAATCAAATTTCAATCTTAACGGAGGCGTAACGTTTACCACATTACCAGGAATGACAAGAGGCATTGTAAACGAAACAAATAATACCACATATACTGCTGGTGTTGTTATCGCAAGTAATGTTAGCCAGTATGTTGATTTTACCGTGTCTTACTCTGCAAATTTCAATAATGTAAAATATACACTGCCTTCAACTTTACCCAGCAATTATTTTCAACATGTTGCAAGGATTCAGCTAAACCTGTTAAGCAAGAAGGGATGGTTCTTCCAGAATGACCTGAACAACCAATATACAAGCGGGCTTTCCGAAGGATTCAACCAGAGTTATTTTCTATGGAACATGAGCGCTGGTAAAAAAATTCTAAAAGACCAGAAGGGCGAATTGAAACTCAGTGTATTTGACCTACTGAAACAGAATAAAAGCATCGTAAGAAATGTAAATGCTGATTATATAGAGGATGTTCAGAATGAAGTGCTTCAGCAATATTTCATGCTCACCTTTACTTACAACCTCAGGAACTTCGGTACAGCAGCCACAAGAGCCATGAACCGGCAGAATAATAATTCCGGCGGTAACCGATTTTAATTAACCACGGAGTCACGGGGTCACAGAAAAACACTGTATAACTCCGTGTCCCCCTGCCTCCCTGGTTCATTCCTTCTTTTTGATGAACGGTATCAACATTCAATACTTCACGTCTGTCTATTTAATAAATTACTGTCATGAAGCTTTATGGTTTTATTGTAATGCTAATATTGTTTTCATCTGCACATTCACAGCCACCTCAAAAAATGCCCTGTACAACAGATTCATTATATAGGCAGTTTGATTTCTGGATCGGTGAATGGGAAGTTTTTGGAAAGAATGGAAAAAAAGCAGGGGATAGCAGAATTGAACTAATCCTCGACAGCTGTATCATACTTGAAAACTGGAAAAGCGCAGGTAGTGTTTATTCAGGAAAGAGTTTCAATACTTATAATGCCAATACCAGGCAATGGCAGCAGACATGGGTTGACAATGTGGGAGGTTCTACTGAATATCTTGAAGGATCATTCTCGGGAAATAAAATGACTTTCCGGACAAAGCCTTTTGCATTTTCAAAAGATACAACAGCCATAAGACGATTAACTTTTTATAATTTATCGGATAATAAAGTAAGGCAGCTGGGAGAGATAACAAAGGA
>JBJMLW010000541.1:0-2740 GCA_045805105.1 Flavisolibacter sp.
AATATGAGTACAGAATGGTCCCGGAGGAAGTCCGGATTCAGAACACACTTTCCTGATAGAACATTCCTCAGGCGGTTCATACCATTCCGAATTGCTGTCATAATCGAGTGTATTGAATATTTTGAAAAGCAGGGGAGTGGCTGTATTTGCGCCGCTCAGTTCGGGAACACCTGCACCTGAAAAATTACCAACCCACACACCTATAGTAAAGTTTTTATTGTACCCGATACTCCAGGCATCCTTTCTTCCATATGATGTACCGGTTTTCCATGCAATCTTCGGCATATGTTCAGTAGATGCCCAGTTCAAGGGAAAATCAGGCCGGTTAATCCTGGAAAGAATATCCGTCACCATGAAACTTGCTGCCGGAGAAAGGAGGTTAACTGATCTTCTTAATGTATCAGTTTTAAGCAGCCGGGGAGGAATATATTTTCCTTCACTGGCAAATGCAGAAAAGAGTCCTGTAAGTTCTTCAAGCGTGGCGCCGCATCCGCCAAGTATCATGGATAAACCAAGCTTGTTGCGGTCTTTACTGATCTGCGTAAATCCGCAGGAGCTTAGTTTGCTAATCAGTTTCTCCTTACCAAGCATCTTTAAGCTTTTTACTGCCGGAATATTCAGTGAGTGATCAAGTGCATATTCAACGCTTACATACCCGTTGAATTTCTGGTCATAATTCTCCGGAGCATATCCACTGTAATTAACGGGCAGGTCGTCGAGAATTGTTTTTGGCGTCAGTATCCCTTCATCAAAACACAAACCATATAGTAAAGGTTTTAATGTGCTTCCGGGTTGCCTGATGGCGGCTGCTCCATTTACTTGCCCCCCATCTGAAGTATCCCTGAAACCCGCTGATCCGACATAACAAATCACCTCGTGTGTTTTGTTGTCGATCACAACAACTGCAGCATTATGGATATTCATCAGTTTTAATGCACGTACATAATCTTCTGTCAGCTTTTCCACCTTACGTTGGGAATTCATCCTGATGAAGGTCTGTACACTGGTTTGCCCGGAAATGCTTTTTAGCCTGTATGACAGGTGAGGAATAAAATGAGGAATGGTTCCGCGTGTTGCGGTTAATGGTTCGGCAAGCGCATCACCAATTTCTTTTTTCGTAAAAAGTCCTTCATCCGAAAATTTATGCAGCCACCGGTTCCTTTCTTTCATGATTTCCTGATTCGATTTACCGATGACAAGCGAGGAAGGACGGTTGGGAATGATTGAAAGTGCAGTGATTTCTGCAAGGGAAAGGTGATCAGGGTTTTTATTGAAATACAGGAGCGACGCTGCCTTGACACCTTCAATATTTCCGCCATAGGGAACAAGATTCAGGTACAACTGAAGAATTTCGTCCTTACTGTACTTCCATTCCAGCTGAAACGCACGGAACATTTCAATCAATTTTGAAAAAACATTCCTGGGCCTGTGTTCAAGTGCACGGGCAACCTGCATCGTAATGGTGGATGCACCTGAAGTTCTTTTCCTGTAAAAAACATTCATCACGGCTGCTCTTCCCACTGCAAAAAAATTTACCCCCGGATGGCTGTAAAAGTATTTGTCTTCCTTGGCTACGATTGTTTTTCTTAAAAGAGGTGAGATCTCACTTAATTCTGTTTTCATCCGCCACTTTTCATCAGGTGTCAGAAATGCATTTACGATTTCATTCTTGTTATCTGTTACAATGGTGGAATACGTAATATTGTCCTGAAGAGGAAAGAAAAAATTCAGGAGGAGAAATAGTATAAAGATTGACGCCGTTACTATTATCAATCTTTTAACAAGGAATAATAATTTTTGAATTGTAACTTTCTGATGTAATCTTTTAAAACTGTATGGACTCATCGAGTCTGCCTCCTTAGCGCTCTTTTCTACTCTAATTTCTGTTTTCTTTTTCTACATTAAAACATACTTAGAGAATTTAACGGTATTTTTTTTAATTATCTTTCTCTAAACTCCAACATCAACATATGCGTATCAAAAGGATTGTAGCGATTCCGCTTATTTGAGGATTGGCTATTTTTTTGTCTGCCTGCAAAAGAAATTATGTAACACTTGACTATACCAATGCGAAAGGTGAAGTTCCGCAATTAGGCAACCTGATTTTTCGTTTCAACAAATCACTGTATCCTGATTCTCTTATTAATTCATGGGATTCATCGGAGTATATTTCATTCAAACCCGACATACCCGGCCGCTTTCGCTGGAATGGTCCGGATGAACTGGTATTTTCCCCTTCGCAACCTTTGCGCCCGGCAACTTCTTATGAAGCAAAACTGAATAATGAAATCCTGCATTTCAGCAAGTACAATGATATTAAGGATGCAGATAAAATAAAATTTCAGACACAGCCGCTGGAGCTGAGTGATGCTCAGGTAAGCTGGGTATTGCAGGATGAAGGACACCGCACTGCAGTTCCGCAGATAATCATGCTTTTTAATTATCCTGTACGAACGGAAGATCTGAAAGACAAACTTCATATTGAAGTAGAAGGAAATAAATCTGAATACACCATACTTAATGCCGGTGTTACAAGCAAAGTGAGTGTAAGACTAGATGGATTTAAATCAGAAGATCGTAATTATGAAGCGCAGTTACTTATTGATAAAGGTCTGAAACCTGAAAAAGGAACGAATGCCATAGCTGATGCCATACAGGCATCATTAAATATTCCATCACCTTTTGTTTTAAATATCAACCATGTTGAATCCGAACACGATGGCACTCAGGGCATCATTCA
>JBJMLW010000542.1:0-2228 GCA_045805105.1 Flavisolibacter sp.
GAATTGTTTCAGCCTCAGTAAAAAAGTTGTTTATGAAAATGAAGAATTAAACCTTCTGCAACACGCGCTGAATATTGAAGAAGGCCTTGAAGGCTTGCGGTATAACAGAATCGTTATAGCAACAGATGCAGATGTGGATGGAATGCATATACGATTGCTGATCATGACGTTTTTTCTGCAATTTTTTCCGGATCTGGTGAAGAATAATCATGTATACATCCTGGAAACACCTTTATTCAGGGTGCGCAACAAACAGGAAACGATTTATTGTTATTCGGAGCAGGAAAAGCAGGCAGCAGTAAAAAAGCTTGGTAGCAAACCGGAGATTACACGTTTCAAAGGATTGGGTGAAATTTCACCGGATGAATTCGGGCGCTTCATAGGAGAGGACATTCGGCTTCAGCCTGTTATCCTCGATCATGGTGACCAGATCAGTAACCTGCTGGAATATTACATGGGAAAAAATACTCAGGAACGACAGGAGTTCATAATAAATAATTTGAGAGTGGAACTTGATGCTGCAGAACAGGTCACCCAATAGTCTGATGACACCATAGCAGCCAAACATCGAACGAATTGAATAAACTAGACATTATCAGGAAGGCCAAGGCAGTGTTCATGAAATGGAACCTCCACAAGGTTGTTCAACCTATGAGTGGCACCTTTGGCAATGCCATCAATATGGGACACCTTTCAGACTGGAGAATAAAGCATCCGGTAAAAGGTTACAACGATTTTTATCAACCGGAATGGAATTACGACAGGCGCTATCAATTATACGAAGCAATCAACAGGCAGGAAGTCCTTTCTGATATTCCCATTGATTATTTCGAATTTGGTGTGGCCGGAGGATATTCGTTCCGCTGGTGGCTGCAAAAAAATACTCATGCAGCTTCAAACTTTTTTGGATTCGATACTTTTGAAGGCTTACCGGAAAAGTGGGGTGGATTTGAAAAAGGTTCTATGGCTTATGCCATGGAAAGTTTGCAGGTGACAGACATCCGCGCGTCTTTCTATAAAGGCCTGTTCCAGGAAACGCTGATTCCTTTTCTCGATTCGTATGAAAATAAAAACAGGAAACTGGTTCACATAGATTCAGACCTTTTCAGTTCGGCATTATTTACTATGTCGCAGCTGTACAGGTTTTTAAAAAGCGGGGATATTTTACTGTTCGATGAATTTGCTGTACCGCAGCATGAATTCCTTGCCTTTAAAATTTTTACAGAATCGTTTTACGTGGATTATGAAGTGATTGGTGCAGCAAACAATTATTTATTTGTTGCCGTAAAAATTATTTCTTCCCATAAACTGCCGGCTGGCGGGAAATAAAAAGATATGAAAAGAATACATGTTGTTTTTCAACAGGCTGATGTAACAACTCTTCAGCAGGCAATAGAAATGGATGAAAGCTTAAGGGGTGAAATATTTGAAATCAAAGATGATTTTGCTGTTGGACCCATTAATGGTCTGGATACAGATGATAACTGGAATGCCCGTGTTGAATGGTGGAGAGGGTTGCTGGATGCTTCACCTTACCAGGACAAGCAGCTTGCAGGAAGTTTTGACGACAGGCAAACGATTGTAACCATTACCAATCAACTTCAGAACGATCCCGATCTGGAATTATGGATCTGGATGGGGCAGAACCAGCATGATGTATGTGGTTATTTCTGGTTGATTCCCCAACTAAAAGAATTCGCAGGAAGGATTGTGGTTTTGTATTTTAATAATCTTCCTTTTATTAATGAGAAAGGACAGATATTTTATCCAACAACACTTCACGAAATACAGCCAAAAGAGTTTCTGAAAGCTAAAAAACTTAACAGGAAGGTTTCAGTCAGCGAATTTGAAGTTGACCCGGATGAGTGGAAAAGATTGTCTGAAGAAAATGGCCTTGTACGTATACTTGAAGGTGGAAAAAAGATTGTTTCACAAGATGAAAATTTTTATGATAAGGACATTCTTACCGGGCTCACTACAGAATGGCAGAAAGGTAACAGGGCTATGCACCAGATCCTGGCAAAAATGAAAGTGAAGACGGGAGATGTTTTTTTATTGTGGAGAATGAAACACCTTATGGAAGCAGGAAAGATTGAAATAAATGTAAACGGCACAAACAATGAAAAAGGTCTTTTGAATAGTTTTTACTACGTTTTCTTTCTCAAAATTCTTGTTTCTTAATTTTGTAATTAGCTTAACAAAGTTTATTATCAGAAACAAACCTGCTA
>JBJMLW010000543.1:0-2093 GCA_045805105.1 Flavisolibacter sp.
TATGTATTCAAGAATGGATCATCGTTATTATGTTTCAGACCTGATTACAGAAGTGTTGAGTGGCGGTGGCTCGTCACGTTTGTTTCAGTCACTGGTGAAAGAACAGAAGCTTTTCAGCAATATTGAATGTTACCACTTCGGCACGGTGGATTCGGGTTTGCTCACTATTGAAGGTAAACTTGTGAAAGGCATTAAAATGGAAGATGCTGAAAATGCAATTCAGAAAGAACTGGATAAAATGAAAAAGGAACTGATCTCGGAGTCAGAACTTCAAAAAGTAAAGAATAAAACAGAAAGCATGATTGCTTTTGAAGATATGAGTGTTATGAACCGGGCAAACAGTCTTGCATTTTATGAATTATTAGGCGATGCATCACTTATGAATTCGGAACTGGACCGGTATAATAAGGTTACTGTTAAAGATGTGCAGCAGTTGAGCAATGAAATTTTCCGTGAGGAAAATTGTAGTACACTCTGGTATTTATCTAAGAATTGAATGATGGAAACGATCAAGCAGGCATTGAACCGGAAGAAAGCACCGGTTATAAAAGACGCAGTTGATTTCAACCTTAAGTTGAAGCCTTACGAAAAGTATAATCTCGATAATGGAGCACCCGTTTATACCATTAATGCAGGTGCTGAAGATGTTTTGCAGGTAGAATGGGTATTTTATTCGGGCAATTGGTTTGAAAATAAAAATCTACTAGCTGCGAGTACCAATTATCTTCTGAAGAACGGAACATCTGAAAAAAATGCTTTTCAGCTCAATGAGCATTTTGAATATTATGGTTCTTATGTAAACAGGAGTTGTTATAATGAAACGGCTACAGTTACGCTGCATTGTCTCACCCGTCACCTCGAAGTTCTGCTGCCAGTCATTAGGGAAATGCTGGTTGATTCCATTTTTCCTGAAGAAGAAATCAGGATATATAAACAGAATATGCGCCAGCGCCTGAATGTAAATCTGAAAAAAGTTGATTTCGTGGCAGGGCGGCTGATTGATACCTACCTGTATGGAGAAGATCATCCTTATGGGCGTTATACGAAGCATGAGGATTTTGATGGCATTACCCGTGAAGAGCTTTCGGCATTTTATAATAAATTCTACAGGGAAGGTCAGTTCACTGTCTTTGTTGCAGGAAAAGTTCCTTCAAATATTTTTCCTCTTCTGAATAAAAATTTCGGAGACCTTCATTACAACAGGGTACAGGTTGAAAAAATTCCGGTAAGGCCTGCTGAAGAAAAAAAATTCAGGGTAGTTAACGACGCCAATGGAGTTCAGGGAGCGATTCGCATGGGAGCAAATTTTCCAAACAGGCATCATCCAGATTTTGTAAGAACGCAGGTACTGAATAATATATTCGGAGGCTTTTTTGGCTCCAGGCTGATGAGCAACATACGCGAAAACAAAGGCTATACTTACGGAATTTACAGCTACCTGGAAAATCATATCCAGGACAGTGCGTGGGTCGTGAGCACGGAAGCAGGACGTGATGTTTGTGAAGCTACCATTACAGAAGTTTATAAGGAAATGGAATTGCTTCGAAACAAGGAAGTAGGTAATGAGGAACTGCTTCTGGTTCGCAATTACATGATGGGCTCCATTCTTGGCGACCTTGATGGTCCTTTCCAAATCATCAACCGATGGAAAACCATAATTATGAATGGACTTGAAGAAGATTATTTTTACAAACAGATGGAAACAATCCGTAGTGTTAGTTCTGCAGAATTGCAGGAGCTGGCAAACAAATACCTGCGTCCGGAGAATTTTTATGAATTGGTAGTAGTGTAGATCAGCTGTAAGCTGCTAGCTTCGAGCTGCGAGAGCCTTCATCCAAAGCTGTAACGAAAACAATCGGTACATAAATTAGTAATGGATCTTCGCTACTGTGGACTGTGGACCGACGACTGAGGACTGACCACTGACGACTAATTCCCCTCAGCCGTTTAAAACTTTAGAACCATACAAATAGGTCCTGGAAGGATGATATATAAATAAGCACGAGCCACCTTTTATAAGATTGATCACCTTTGAAGCCACTTTTTGAGGAACAGCAGGACAGCCAAAGCTTCTGCCGGCAGCAACACCACCA
>JBJMLW010000544.1:0-2085 GCA_045805105.1 Flavisolibacter sp.
GTTATTTAATAAACGTATCATTTCTGAATTGAAGAATTATACTTCTTTTGACCTTAGCCAATATTATGATACTGCATCAAAAGCGATGAACACCTGGCTTAACCGTGAATGGACAAAAGGCATTACAGGAAGCGGATCAATCAATGAATTAAAACTTACTGCACTTTATGCGTTGCCCGAACACCTTCTTATCAGAAGTAATTGCAATGGTAAACTGAATGTAAAGGTTTCGGAAATTGACCTGAAGTTCTAAGTACTGATGGTTTCTGCTGTACTGTGTACTTTTCCGGACCGGAAAGAAAAATGCCGTTGGGTAAAGTAACTGAATAAAATTACAATCAGCATGGTAAGTATCTGCGAAGGTGTAGGATACCATCCGAGTACACCAACAAAAAATTTAAGACAGATGTAATTCAAAAAAATACAACTGATGGCTACCAGGAAATAACGAAAAAGCTGAATTCTTTTTCTCAGGTAGGATCCCTGGAAAACAACAAACATGCTCAGGTAGAAACCAATGGGAAATGTAATGATAAAGGCCACAAAAAGTGCAGCGGTATATGATTCAAATGCAAAGGGGCCAAAGTGTACAACCTGCGTATCAAAAACGAAATTATGGAACGAAGTAAATATCAGGAGGCTTAAAAGCGTATTGCTGCCACCGCATGCTGCATAATGATAAGTCTGCAGGGGCATGAATTTTCTGAAAAGCGGATAAAAAACATCAAGCACTGCAAATATGGAACGTCTTATGGTGTTGTGCATTCTGCGCATGAAACACGAAAATAACTTCAAATGAGGAGCTTTGAAACCCAAAAACGATGAACCCCGTTAAGAGGTTGTGAAACTGCTCTGGTTATGAATATGTAAATTGCGCCGCAAATCGAGACACCTGATGAGCCTAGTTCAAAAAATAAAAGAAGTGTGTGCAAATGCAATTGAAGAAGTTTATAAGATCCCTTCTTTTGCAGATGATATCCTGGTAAACGTGACCAAGCCCGAATTTGAAGGTAATTACACCATTGTACTTTTTGCCCTCGTTAAGCAATTGAAACGATCGCCCGAACAACTGGGAAAAGAAATTGGAGAGCATGTAGTTGCTGCTGATAAAAATCTTTTTACCGGCTATAATGTCATCAAGGGTTTTCTGAATCTTACGATAGCGGATACCTATTGCATTGAATTTCTTTCAGCATCCTACAACAAAGAGCAGGGATACCTTTCACCGGTAAAAAGAAAAGTAATCGTAGAGTACTCATCTCCCAACACCAACAAGCCCTTACATCTTGGTCACCTTCGGAATAACTTTCTTGGATGGAGCGTTGCAGAAATTCTTAAATCAACAGGCAATGCCGTTTTTAAATCATGTATTGTAAACGACAGGGGCATCCACATCTGCAAAAGCATGATTGCATGGGAATTATTTGCAGGTGGTGCAACACCTGAAAGTACAAATATCAAGGGCGACCATTTTGTTGGAGATTATTATGTAAAATGTGAGCAGCAGATAAAAGAGGAAGCTGCTATTCTTTCAGAAGAAGTGAATAAAGGTAATCTCGCAAAAATTTCTGAAAAAGATCAGAAGCGGCTTACCGGACTGAACCAGTTGAGGAGTGCACTTGTAACAAATGATAAGGAAAGGGAAAAGATCCAGAAACTTGATGATGAAAGAAAGGAAATTATCAGGGCGAACACACCGGTCATGAAAAAAGCACAGCAAATGCTTGTTGACTGGGAAAATGGAAAACCGGAAGTGATCAGCCTTTGGAAAAAAATGAACAGCTGGGTGTATGCAGGTTTTGATGAAACATATCGCAGGATAGGAAGTGATTTTGATAAAATTTATTATGAGAGCGAAACATACCTGCTGGGAAAAAAGTTTGTTGACCAGGGGCTCACCCAGGGCATACTTTTTAAAAAGGAAGATGGCAGTGTCTGGATTGACCTTACTGCAGAAGGTCTTGATGAAAAATTGTTATTGAGGAAAGATGGAACATCAGTTTATATTACCCAGGACCTTGGTCTTGCGGATGAAAAATATACCGATTTCTCCTATGACCAGAGTTTTTATGTGATTGCCGACGA
>JBJMLW010000545.1:0-4232 GCA_045805105.1 Flavisolibacter sp.
GTTCTTCCTGTAAGGTGAATCCGATTTCAACTTCACAATATCCCACGCCTGCAAAACGACCGGTGTATTCTGTTATGGATACCAGTAAAATTGAAAAAACGTATGGTGTTGAGATAAAAGACTGGAAAGAAAGCTTGAAAATTTGCATTGAGAGGCTGAAAATTATTCCATAGACCATGGCCATGGTCCATCGTCTATGGTCTATGGTCTATTAAACTTTCCCATTACTCCATCCATCATCTTTCTAATCTTTTCCGTCTGCAGGTTTCCGATGCTTCCTTCATGCGTGTGGTTCAATCCTTTTTTACGATCGAATTTAAATTTACCCGCATCGATCTGGTTACCTATCGTCTGGTAGGCTTCACGGAAAGACATACCCTGGTTTACAAGTTCATTAACGGCTTCAACACTGAACAGGTAAGAATATTTTTCTTCATCAAGAATATTTTCCTTCACTATTATTTGAGACAGCATTAAACGCATCAGCTGCAGGCATGCCTTAAGGTCTTCCAGTGCAGGAAATAAAATTTCTTTAGTTAGTTGAAGGTCCCGGTGATACCCTGATGGTAGATTGTTAAGTAAAAGCGTCAACTCATTGGGAACAGACTGAATCCTGTTACATTTAGCCCGGATCAGTTCAAATACGTCCGGGTTTTTTTTATGTGGCATGATGCTGCTTCCGGTGGTAAGTGATTCCGGAAAAGAAATAAAACCAAAGTTCTGACTCATATACAGGCAGCAGTCCATCGATAACCTGCTGAGCGTAGCTGCAATGCATGCTGCACCCATCGCCACAACCTTTTCTGTTTTTCCGCGACTCATCTGCGCATAAACAGAGTTATAATGGAGCGATTGAAAATGCAGAAGCTCAGTCGTTCTTTCTCTGTTCAGCGGGAAAGAAGATCCATAACCTGCGCCACTCCCCAAAGGATTTTTATTTGTAATGATATAAGAGGCAGCAAGCATTTCGAGGTCATCTATAAGACTCTCTGCATATGCCCCGAACCATAAACCAAATGAAGAAGGCATCGCAATCTGAAAATGTGTATACCCTGGTAAAAGCTTTGTTTTGAATTTTTCACTCTGTGTAAGCAACAGGTTGAATAACTCGTGTATTTCCTTTTGCAGTGAAAGAATTTCTGCACGGAGGTACAATTTAATATCCACGGCTACCTGGTCATTCCTGCTTCGGCCACTATGAATTTTTTTACCTGCTTCACCAATTCTTTCCGTTAATAGAAATTCTATCTGGGAGTGAACATCTTCTACATGTTCTTCAATCTGAAATTTTCCGGCTTCAATTTCATTCGCAATCTGCCGAAGACCGCTGATAGCAGATGAAGCTTCCTCTTTTGTCATTAATCCACATTCGCCTAGCATCTGAACGTGAGCAATTGATCCTTCTACATCATAACGTGCCAGCAGAAGATCAAATTCCTTATCCCTTCCAACCGTAAATTTTTCAATCAGATCAGAGACTGAAGTATTTTCTTTTTGCCAGAGTTTCATTTGATTTATTTACCTGTCATTAAATCTCACTGCATCAAGCAGTTTCACATAAAATTCAATTCCCTTTCTAACCTCATCTACGAAGATAAATTCATCTGCTGTATGACTGCGCGCTGAATCACCCGGTCCAGCCTTCAATGATGGAAACGGCATCAACGCCTTGTCTGATGTTGTGGGTGATCCATAGCATTTGCTGCCCATTGAAATACCTGCCTTTACAAGGGGATGATCCAGCGCTATGTTTGTTGACCTTAATCTTGTACTCCTTGGATGGATTTCACTTTTAATATGGCTGCTGATTTCATTCATTACTTCATCCATTGAGTAAAGTTCATTTATTCTGACATCCACAATAAAATCGCATTTGGCTGGAACAACGTTGTGGGCCTTGTTTTCTGTTTCAATACTCGTTACGGTCATTTGTACCGGGCCAAGCAGGGGAGATACTTTATTAAACTGATATTCCCTGAACCAGCGAATGTCATTCATTGCTTTATACAATGCATTTTCACCTTCCTGTCTTGCCGCATGACCAGCTTTCCCTGTTGCAGTACAATCCAGAACCATCAGTCCTCTTTCCGCAATAGCTAACTGCAAAAGAGTAGGTTCACCAACAACTGCAGCTTCAATGGGAGGTAAATAGGGCAGTAATGCTTCAACACCATTCTCACCGGAAATTTCTTCTTCTCCTGTTGCAGCCAGTACAATATTGAATGGAAGATCTTTTTTATTATAGTAATGGATAAATGCGGCGATAAGTGATACCAGTGCACCCCCTGCATCATTGCTCCCTAGTCCAAAAAGTTTTCCGTCTTTAACCAAAGGTGTAAAAGGGTCGACTGTGTAACCTGGATTAGGTTTTACAGTATCATGATGTGAATTAAGCAAAACAGTAGGTAGTCGTGGTTCAGAATATTTATTTACACACCATACATTATTCAGATGTTTTTTGGTTTCAATTCCATGTTCCGACAAAAAAGATTCAATAACAGAAGCTGTACGTTCTTCAGCCTTACTGTAAGATGGGGTTGCAATCAGCGTTTTTAATAAATTGATTGCACTTTGCTGTAATGTTTCATCAGCTACTGACAATTGTTGTTCCTTTTTCACCACGAATTAATTCATGAATATTTTCAGCTTTTCCAATAATAACTTTTTTTACTCCTGATGAAAGTGCCATGAATGCATTATCAAGTTTTGGTATCATTCCTGCAAAAACAAGTTTCTTTTCTCTTAGATCCGTATATGATATTGGATCTATTTTATCAATTACAGACGTATCATCATCTGCATTCAGTAAAACACCACCTTTTTCAAAAGTATAAACAAGGTCCACATTATAATTTCTGCTCAATCCCCTCGCGAGTTCCTGTGCAATGGTATCAGCATTCGTATTTAATAACTGGCCGATTCCGTCGTGGGTCAGAGGAGCAACAATGGGAACCAGCTTCTCTTTAAGCAAATTTTTGAAAAAGACAACATTTACTTCATCTACATCACCCGCGAAGCCATAATCAAGTGCCGGATTATTTCTTTTATGTGCACGGATTGAATTGCCATCTGCACCGCAAATTCCGATCGAATCACAACCGTATTTCTGAAGCCTGGCAACAATATTTTTGTTGATGTATCCTCCATAAACCATTGTAACGATTTTTAAAGTTTCCATGTCAGTGATTCGTCTGCCTTCAACCATCTGCTGCGGAATGTTCATTTGTTCTGCAAGTCTTGTGGCCAGTTTACCGCCACCATGTACCAGGATTTTACTTCCATCAATAGCGGCAAAGTCCGCCAGGAACTTTTCCAGTTTCTGTTCATCGTCAACAATATTTCCCCCAATCTTGATTATATACAGGCGATCCATAATGACTTAATAAAATGACTCTTCCAAACCTGGTTTCAGGAGGCAGGTTCTGCCAATATTTCTGAAAGGACTGCCTGCGCAGCCCACACTCTGTTTGAAGCTTCAAGTGTCACAAGGCTGTTCGGTCCATCAAGGATTTCATCGCTCAGTTCCACGTTCCTCCTTACCGGTAAACAATGCATAACCCTGGCATTATTAGTGAGCGCAAGTTTTTTGTTGGTCATCATCCATTCAGGGTCATTGCAATAAATTTTTCCGTAATCATCGTAAGTGCTCCAGTTTTTTACGTATACATAGTCCGCATCTTTTAATGCTTCATCCTGGTTGTGTGTGATCTGCGCGCCCTTTGTAAATTTTTCATCAAGTTCATAGTCTTCCGGATGTGTAATCACAAAGTCTGTTTTTCCCCATGCATTGATCCACTGTGCGAAACTATTGGCAACACACTGGGGCAGGGGCTTTACATGTGGTGCCCATGTAAGAACAACTTTCGGCTTTTTACTTTTCATGTTCTTCATGGTTTCGGTAATAGTAATCACGTCGGTCAGACTTTGCAGGGGATGAAGTGTGGCACTTTCCAGGCTCACAACCGGTATGCCCGCATATTTAATAAATTGTTTGATGTAAAGTTCGCTGTAATCATCATCCCGGTTTTTCAATGAAGGAAAGGTGCGAATGGCAAGAATGTCAAAATATTTTCCAAAAATGGGTGCAGCATCTTTTACATGTTCTACTGTGTTACCACTCATGATGGCTTCTTCTTCAAATTCAAGTGCCCAGCCTTCACTACCTACATTGAAAATAATCGCTTCCATTCCCAGGTTTTGTGCGGCTATCTGTGTGCTTAGTCTTGTGCGCA